>JACNHV010000216.1 GCA_014383445.1 Candidatus Desulfobacula maris
TTAGACTTTGTACATCCTGATGACAAGGAAATTTTTCATAGAGAAATCATGAGATCCGCAGAATCACTCGAATCCTTCCCCCTAACATTCCGGTGTATAAAAGACGGGGAAGTGATATGGATCGAGGCGCGTGGGATACCAACGCCTTTGACAGACGGAAGCATACTCTATGACGGATTTCTTCTCGACATCACTGAGCGTAAGTTGGCAGAAGAAGAACTTAAAAAACACCGCGAACATCTGGAGGAATTGGTAAAAGAACGGACTGAGCAGTTACAAAAGATAATAAATTTGATGACGGGCCGGGAAATTAGGATGACTGAAATGAAGGAGGTCATAGAAAAGTTACAATTGCAATTAAAATCGGCAGGAATCAAACCTGTTGCCGATGACCCATTAAAGATTTAAAAATGAAATAATGTTTACGAAAACATCCCGGAAAGTGAATGACTTTTTCAAAATTATAACCCTGTTAAATATTCTGGGGATTATTGTCTCAAATTTATATGGTCAACATAATGAAATCAGGTTTGATCATCTGACACTCGATGATGGCCTTTCACAAAACACGGTACATTGTATTACAAAAGATGCAAATGGGTACATGTGGTTCGGGACCCAGGATGGATTAAACAAGTTTGATGGATATCGCTTTATGGGCTATTTCCCGGATTCCGAAGATTCGACCTCCATCGCCCACCACTGGATCACCTCTGCACTCGAGGACAGTACCACGCTCTGGATCGGTACCATGGGTGGAGGGCTGAACAAATTTGACCTGCATACAGAGTCATTTACACATTATAAGCGCGATACATCAAATCCAAACAGCCTTGGGAATGATCAAATCTGGTGCCTGGCAAAAGACAGACCAGGAAATTTGTGGATCGGCACCCTGGGTGGAGGTCTGTTCCGGATGAGCCGGGAGAAGGAGGGTCAACCTGTTTTTCAACAATATAATAACAACCCTGAAGATCAGAACAGCCTGAGTCATGACCGGGTGCGTACCATATTTGAAGACAGTAGCGGAATCTTATGGATTGGGACTTCAGGTGGTGGACTAAATAAATTCAATCCGGTAACCGAAACGTTTACCCGCTACCTTCATGATCCGGATAACCATCGCAGCATCAGTAATAATCATGTCTGGGGAGTTGTTGAAGGTCCATCCGGAGATCTCTGGATTGGAACCTATGGAGGGGGACTAAATAAATTTGACCGCAACAAAGAACAGTTCACCCGTTATACTCATAATCCAAAAGATCCAGCCAGTATCAGCAGCAATATGATACTATCCATCGTGAAAGATCCTGACGATCCGGGGACTATATGGATCGGAACATGGGGTGGGGGATTGAATAAATTTGACATGAATCAAGAATCTTCAATACATTTTAAACATGCTCCGGCTGATCCAACCAGTATCAACAGTGATAATTTAGTAACACTTTATGCCGATAATACGGGATTGATGTGGGTCGGGACCATCGGAGCCGGAATAAATAAATTTGTGAAAAGAAATCCTTTTGCACATGTGAAAAATGATCCTGAAAATTCGTTGAGTTTGAGCAACAACAGTGTAGGCCCTATCTATGAAGACAGGGAGGGAACTCTCTGGGTGGGGACGGATGGTGGTGGATTGAACAAATATGAAAAAGAGAAAGGTGGCTTCATTTGTTACCGGTCCGATCCATCAGATCCGTATAGCATCGCCGACGATATAATCATTGAAATCGATGAAGATAAAGATGGATCATTGTGGATTGGAACCAATAAAGGGCTATCACTTCTCACCCATCAGAACCGGAACAAAGGAATATTTACCAATTTCCAACATGATCCGGAAAACCCAAACAGCCTGAGCAACAACAGCACCGGAGAGGTCCTTCCTGACCAATCAGGACAATTATGGATTGGAACAGGAGGTGGAGGCCTCGATAAACTCGACGTGCAAACCAATCAAATCACCCATTACACCCATGACCCTGAAAATCAGCACAGCATTAGCAACAACACGATTGCAACACTGTTTGAAGACAGATCAAGAACATTATGGATAGGTACAAGAGGAGGTGGTTTAAATAAACTTGTTTTAAACACAAAAGGGGATAAGAAGGCGCTATTTACCTGTTACAAACATAACCCTGAAGATTCTTCAAGCATCGGATTTAATAATATTGTATGTATTTATGAAGATCAATCCAATAACCTCTGGATTGGTACCGGTGGCGGCGGACTGAGCCGGTACAATCGATTAACGAATAGCTTCACTACCTATACAGTCAAGGACGGGCTCCCAAACAATGTCATCTACGGAATACTCGAAGATGACCATCATAATTTATGGCTGAGCACGAATAAGGGATTGTCAAAATTCAATCCCCAACAAAACACATTTACCAATTATGATGTCAGCCACGGCCTCCAAAGCAATGAATTTAATGAGAGCGCCTATTTTAAAAGCAGTACCGGCAAGATGTATTTCGGTGGCATTAACGGATTCAACAGCTTCTTTCCCGACAGTGTGAAAGCCAACCTGCATATCCCACCGGTTGTACTCACCTCCTTTAAGAAATTTGATAAAGAGGTTGAATTTGATGCCGCGCTGACTGAAATCGAGAAATTTGAGATACCATACAGAGATAACTTTTTCTCGTTTGAATTCGCCGCTTTGGATTATTATGATCCTGCCAGGAATCAATATGCGTATCAACTGGAGGGTTTCGACAAGGGCTGGATCAACTCAGGGACAAGAAGGTATGCCAGTTATACAAATCTTGACGGAGGTAATTATGTATTCCGGGTAAAAGCTTCAAACAACGATGGTGTCTGGAACGAAGCCGGCAGATCTTTTAATATTAATATTATCCCTCCGTTCTGGAAAACATCGTGGTTCAGAACATCACTGATTTTCGCGACTGTCATTGCCATCATAACGGTTTATTTGATCAGGGTGAATACCTTAAAAGCACAAAAAAGGAAATTGGAGAAAAAAGTAATTGAACGGACCGCGGAACTCAAGAAAACGCATGCCACCCTGGTTGATATTTCCCGAAGGGCCGGGATGGCAGAAATAGCCAGTGGGATTCTACACAATGTCGGAAATATATTCAACAGCGTGAATGTTTCAACCCAGGTATTGAAAGAAAAAACTGAACGGTCGAAAGTGGACGGTCTGAAACAGGTTACAGACCTTTTAAAAGAACATAAAAACCATCTGAGGACATACCTTACAAATGATAAAAAGGGGAAACTTATACCGGGTTACCTGATCAATATTGCAGACATTCTGAAAGAAGAAAATCAGGAATACCGGAAAGAATTATCTACACTGAGCGCAGGGATGACTCACATAGAGGAGATCATCAGTGTACAGCAGGATTATAGCGGTATATCAGGATATCCGGAGGCCGTGAACGTGGTACAACTCGTGAATAATGCGATGCGCATCCATGAAGATGCAATCATAAAGAATGGCATTAAACCGATCAGGAATTTTGAACAAACACCTGAACTAACTACCGAAAAGGTTAAACTATTGCAGGTGCTGGTAAATCTTTATAAAAACGCGATCGAATCCCTTTGTGATAAAAAACAGGGTGATCGAATCCTGAAAACAACAATTACAAAAAATCCTCAAGGCGGAGAGGTTACTATAGAAATAACAGATAACGGTTCTGGTATCCAGGAAGAGCACCTTGCCAAGATCTTTACCTATGGGTTTACAACAAAAGCCAATAGTAAAGGCCTTGGTTTGCACATCAGTGCGTTAACGGTAAAAGAGCTGCATGGTGAAATTCTGGTTCATAGTGATGGGGAAGACAAAGGTGCAACATTTACAGTGGTATTACCGGAAAAGAGTTATTAAATCTCATTGTTATGGAAAACAATCATATAAAAAACACAAGGATTTTAATCATTGATGACAATGAGCAGATCCATGATGATTTCAGAAAAATATTGCATAACAATCAGAAAGAAAACAAGGCCCTGGCAGATGTTGAAAAAAAGCTTTTTAAAAATACCAAAGATCAGGTGGTTGACCGGTATATTATAGATGCTTCTCATCAGGGAGAAGAGGGAGTTGAGTTGATAAGAAGAGCCCTCGAATCAGGTGATCCTTATGCATTGGCAATTATTGATGTACGGATGCCCCCGGGTATCGATGGTGTTGAGACAATCACAAAAATATGGAAGATTCAACCCGATTTACATATTGTGTTATGTACTGCCTATTCCGATTATTCGTGGAAAGAGCTGGTTGAGAAACTCGGCTATACAGATAAACTTGTAATTCTGAAAAAACCTTTCGATAATTCTGAAGTCAGGCAACTCATCTATGCATTGAAAGAAAAACACTTTACATTTCTCCTGGCTCAAAAAAAGATCTCCCAGCTTTCCAAAGTAAACAAAGCGTTGGGAAAAGAGATCGCAAAACGGAAAATAGACGAGGAAGAGATAAAAAAATTAAATGAAGATCTTGAGAAACGTATTAAAGACCGCACCATTGACCTCGAAAACCGCATTGTTGAAAGCGAACAACTCAATAAAGGATTGATAAATATAACGGAAGATATGCAACTCACAAATGCAAGAATTGAAAGGGCAAAGAAAGAACTGACATTAGCTAACAATGAGCTCGAAGCCTTTGCGTATTCGGTCTCTCACGACCTGCGAGCCCCTCTTCGTCATATTTCCGGCTTCACATCTATTCTTAAAGAAAGCAACGCGGGTAAAATGGATGATGAAAGTACCAGGCATCTGAACAATATTTCTGAATCAGCAAAACAGATGGGCCAATTGATAGATGACCTTCTTATTTTTTCGCGAATTGGAAGGGCTGTAGTTCAAAAGACAAATGTTGATCTTAATATTTTGGTGAAAAAAATCAGGGGTGATATGAAACATGAAATACAGCACAGAAAAATGACATGGAAAATCAACAAATTACCCATTGTTCCTGGTGATCAGCCGATGCTCCAACAGGTTTTGGTAAATCTGATTTCAAATGCGGTGAAATTTACGGCTAAGAAAGATACAACATTGATAGAAATTGGATATCAATCCAACAAGAATGAAAACATCTTTTATATCCGTGATAACGGGGTAGGATTTGATATGAAATACATCGATAAACTATTCAAGGTATTCCAGCGCCTGCACACAGCAAAAGATTTTGAAGGTACAGGAATAGGATTGGCCAATGTACAACGAATAATCCAACGGCATGGTGGAAGAGTATGGGCAGAAAGCATCCTGGATGAAGGGGCTGTTTTTTATTTTACATTGCCGAAATAATTTATAATAACATAATCATGGAAGAATTAAAACGTATTTTACATGAAAAAACTTAAAATCTTGTACCTCGAAGACAATAAAATGGATGTGGAAATTGCTGAAGCCCATCTGAACCAAGAAGAAATTGAATACACGTTGGTTAACGTTGATAACCGGTCGGATTTTATATCGGCTCTTGAAAAAAACAAGTTCGACCTTATTCTTTCCGACTACTCCCTTCCTGCATACGATGGCTTAAGCGCTATTAAGTTTATAGAGGAAAATTATTCTGATATACCCGCTGTGGTTATTTCGGGTACACTGGGCGAAGAAGCGGCAATCGAAATGTTAAAATCAGGAGCTACAGATTATGTGATGAAACAGCGGATGTCGCGTTTTATACCATCAATTAACAGAGCACTTAAAGAGGCTGAAGAGCGCAATGCAAGAAAAAGAGCTGAAAAAACACAGACAATTATATTTAACATCACCAATGCAGTTATCACAACTGACAATCTAAAAGAATTTATTAAACATATCAGGGAACAACTAGGAACAATCATTGACACAACCAACTTTTTTGTTGCCCTTTATGATGAATCCACCGATTCAATTTCTTTACTATATCACAAGGACAAAAAAGATAAAGCAAAGACTTTTCCTGCCGGAAAAACCTTAACAAAATATGTTATTAAAACAAAAAAATCCTTGTTGGCAACAAAAGATGTTAAGGATAAACTTGAAAAATCGGGTGAAGTAGAATTGATTGGTGCCGATTCAAAAGTATGGCTTGGAGTGCCATTATTTGCAAAAGGAAAAGTATCGGGTGTAATTGCCATTCAAAGCTATGAGGACGAAAAAGCTTATAACGAATCAGATATGAGAACGCTTGAAATTATCTCCCACCAGATTAGCATCTCGCTAGAACGGAAAAAAGCAGAGCAGAATTTAAAATCAGCTCTTGAGAAAGCACAGGAAAGCGACAGGCTCAAATCTGCTTTCCTTGCTAATATGAGCCATGAGTTCAGAACTCCTATGAATGGCATTCTGGGTTTTGCCCAATTGCTTAGAGAACCTGATTTAACGGGTGAAGAGCAGCAAAAGTATCTCGGCATTATGGAGAAGAGCGGCGAGCGAATGCTCGATATTATCTCAGCTATTGTCAGCATCTCGAAAATAGAATCGGGAAGTATGGAAGTTTCAATGTCAGATACAAACGTGAACGAACAAATCGAATTCATTTATGACTTTTTTAAGCCAGCGGTTGAGGAAATTGGAATCCATCTTGTTGCCAAAAAAGCTCTGCCATCAAAAGAAGCTATCATTACATCAGACCGCGAGAAAATATATGCCATCCTTACCAACCTTGTCGGTAACGCCACAAAATTCACTAAAAAAGGCTCCATTGAATTGGGGTATGAGAAAAAGGGGAAATACCTGGAGTTTTTTGTGAAAGATACGGGTGATGGAATTGCTGATGAAAAGAAAGAGATTATTTTTGAACGGTTCAGGCAGGGCAGTGAATCATATAACCGGGAATATGAAGGAGCGGGTTTGGGGTTGTCAATATCAAAAGCGTATGTGGAAATGCTGGGAGGAAAAATATGGGTGGAAAGTGAGCTTGGGAAGGGTTCAACATTTTATTTCACCATTCCCTTCAGTGCTGAAACAGAGCCTGAAATCATCACTGAAGAATCTGTTTCGCTGGTGGAGAAAAACGGTATAATTAAAAAGCTGAAAATATTAATGGTCGAAGATGATGAAGCATCCGAACAGTTCCTATCACTAGCAGTCAAATCATTTGACAAAGGCGGACTCAAAGCAAGAAATGGAATTGAGGCTATTGAAGTTTGTCGCAACAATCCCGGCATCGATTTGATTCTGATGGATATCAGAATGCCTGAAATGAACGGATATGAAGCCACCCGTCAAATCCGGGAATTCAACCAAGAGGTGGTTATTATTGCACAAACAGCCTATGGGCTTTCAAGTGACAGAGAAAAAGCAATAGAAGCAGGATGTAACGATTATATTTCAAAACCGATTGATGTTGCGTTATTGAAAGCGTTGATAAAAAAGTATTTCAAATAATTCCATGGGACAGAGTCGCCACCTGAAAGTTGTCCAGGCTGCAACTGCCTTCAGACAGGTTTGCCTGCAACATTTGAGCTATTCGAGCCACATCTGAATATGTTCATTACAAACTTTATCCAACAAATCGAGAAAAGCAGCGCCCGTATGCCTAATATTCAGGCTCTGTTGAATTTGGATATGAGAAAAAGGGGAAATACCTGGAGTTTTTTGTGAAAGATACGGGTGGTGGCATTGCTGTGGAAATGCATTAATTCTTCCTTTCTTTGTGATACACTATCAGTTAGATATCGTCGGCATGTTGCCCTATTGTTGCCCAATGTATGTATCTAGCTGATAATCACCACGCATTTACATGCTGTATCGGAAAGTAAATATCATTCTTTCTCTTCCATTTTGTATATTCCAATCGGCCCGAGA
>JACNHV010000362.1 GCA_014383445.1 Candidatus Desulfobacula maris
TATGTTGAAACCATCCGGAATACCCCGCTGCTGATTCAGATATTTTTAATCTATTTTGTGATTTCACCGGTATTTAATATTTCGGCTTTTGCTTCGGCTGTCATTGCTCTAAGCCTGTTTGAAGGGGCTTATTCCTCAGAGATTATCCGTTCCGGCATCATTAATATTCCAAAGGAACAATATGAGGCAGCCCAAAGCATCGGGATGTCTGTTCCGGTTATTTACATCAAAGTGATCATTCCCCAGATGCTGAGGCAGACCCTTCCAATGCTTGCCGGTCAAAGTGTGTCATTAATAAAAGATTCAGCACTGGTCAGTACGATTTCTATCTATGACCTGACCATGCAGGGCCAGAGAATTGTTTCAGAAACATTTTTAACTTTTGAAATCTGGTTTGCCGTGGCATTATGTTATCTTGTCATTACAGCCAGTCTTTCTTTTATAATCAGGCGATTTGAAAACCAAGTTAAATTTATAAACCAATAAAATTGGGTAAGTTAATTTGTAAAGGAGAAACAAATGAAAAAAATTTTATGCTTAAGTATGATGTTTTTCTTATTGATGTCAGGCGGCTTGTCTGCCCAGGAAAGTGTTATTGAAACGATTCAGAAACAAGGGGTTATAAGGGTGGGGATGTCCACATTCGTGCCCTGGGCCATGAAAGACAAACAGGGAAATTTAACAGGATTTGAAATAGATGTTGCCAAAAAACTGGCCCAGGATATGGGTGTTAAAATAGAATTTGTTCCCACAGCATGGTCCGGTATTATCCCGGCTCTTCTTACAGGTAAGTTTGATGTGATTATTGGCGGGATGGGGATTACCCCGAATCGAAATCTTAAAGTGAATTTCACCATCCCCTATGACTACTCGGGTATGTCAATGGTTGCGAACAAAGAACTGGCAAAAGGCTTTTCATCTCTGGCAGATTTTAATAAAAAGGATGTGGGCATTGCCGTTCGTATGGGTACAACAGCGGAACAGGCAGCCAGAAAACATATGCCCAATGCAAGTTTAAAGCTGTTTGAAAACGAGAGCCAGGCACTCCAGGAGTTAAATCTGGGTCGAGTTCATGCAGTGGTTTCTTCTGCCCCCATGCCCGTATTCCACGCGCTCAAATATCCGGATAAATTATTTGTTCCCATCAAGGAAAATTTTACCAAAGAGCCCATTGGGTTTGCTCTTAAAAAAGGAGACCATGATGCACTCAATTATTTTAACAACTGGATTTTGAATATGCATGCCCAGGGGTTTTTAGAAGAGAAAAAAGCATACTGGTTTGAATCAAAAGACTGGGAAGACCTTGTTAAATAAAAAGTCCTTAAAATTTACCTTCATTGATATGGCAGTGATTATTGTCATTATTGCTGTCATATCTTTATTTTTTTCAAGGATGAATCAGGTTCTTGCCTATAAATGGGAATGGGGGGCGATCCCATCTTATTTCTTTTTTTTAGATCCAGTCACAGGAAAACTCAAAGCAAATATTCTCATAATAGGTTTTTTCACAACTATTAAACTCAGTATCTGGTCAACGCTTATTGGGTTTTTACTGGGGACCCTATCCGGCGTCATGGGTGCAAAGGGATCATTTGAGCAGCGGTTTGTGAGCAGGACCTATGTGGAAACCATTCGGAACATTCCATCCCTGGTGCTGGTCATTATTTTTTATTATTTTGTATCCAGCCAGTTTTTAGATGCACTTTATCTGGATAGATGGTTAAGAGGAAGTTCCAATACGATTCAGCAGATCACAGGCTTTTTATTTGCCAGGCCGGATCAGATTAATTCTTTTATATCAGCCATCATAGCCCTTGGAATTTATGAAAGTGCTTATGTATCGGAAATTATCCGGGGAGGGATTATTTCCATACCCCAGGGTCAATGGGAGGCCTCATGGTCTATTGGCTTGTCAAAGCAAAGGACATTCCTGCTCGTGATTTTGCCCCAGACTTTCAGAAAGGTGGCATTTCCCCTTGCAGGCCAGTTCATATCCACAATAAAAGACTCAGCCATTGTATCTGTTATTTCAATTCAGGAACTCACCTTTCAGGGGATGGAACTGATGGCTGCAACCTTTCTGACATTTGAAATCTGGATCACCATCACATTTCTTTATTTTATCCTGACATTCCCCTTTTCGCGATCTGTTGCCTTTCTTGAAAGAAAATATGCCTTAAAGTAATAACAGACTAAAGAATTATATTCAGAATCCGGCGAAGCGGTTCAGCCGCACCCCAGAGCAATTGATCCCCCACTGAAAAAGCAGTAAGATAATCATCACCAAGATTCATCTTTCTGATCCGCCCCACAGGAACAGTCAAAGTTCCGGTCACTGCAGCAGGGGTCAAATTTTTGATGGTATCTTCCTTTAAATTGGGAACCACTTTAACCCAGGAGTTATTCTCGGCCAGCATAGCTTCAATTTCATTGAGCGGAACATCTTTTTTTAATTTGATAGTAAATGCCTGGCTGTGACATCTCATGGAACCTACTCTGACACATTGGCCGTCAATGGGAATGGGGTTGTCCGACCTTCCAAGGATCTTGTTGGTTTCAACAAATCCCTTCCATTCCTCTCTTGTCTGACCATTGTCCATTGCCTTGTCAACCCATGGGATCAGGCTTGCTGCCAGAGGAACTGCCCAGTTTTGAACAGGAAATGCATTTGATCTCATTGTTCCGATGACATTCTTATCCAGATCCAGGATAGCAGATACGGGGTTGGTAAGAACAGGGGCAGCCATTTTGCCGATAATCTGCATCTGGGCCACAAGCTCTTCCATATTTTTAGCACCGGCCCCGGAGGCAGCCTGGTATGTCATGGAAGTCATCCATTCTATCAGATCGTTTTCAAATAATCCTCCCAGGGCCATGAGCATGAGGGATACCGTACAATTGCCGCCAATATAATTTTTAATGCCGTCGGACAAAGCATTATCAATGACCTCGCGGTTTACCGGATCCAGTACAATAATACTTTTATCATCCATTCTCAAGGTTGATGCAGCATCAATCCAGTATCCATCCCAGTTTTTTTCAGCAAGCTTGGGGCGTACAACTTCTGTGTATGACCCACCTTGACAAGAAAGGATAATATCCATGTCTAAAAGACTGTCTATATCATATGCATCAACCAGAGGCGGCACATCAATGCCCACATCCGGTGCAGCCTGTCCAGCCTGGGAGGTTGTGAAAAAAAGAGGAGTAAATAGCTTGAAATCATCTTCCTTTATCATTCTTTCCATGAGTACCGAACCAACCATTCCACGCCAACCAACAATTCCAACTTTTTTCATTGTCTCCTCCCTTCTCAATCCAAAAAAAATGATGATCTTGTAAATATGTCATCTTAAAACACAATTATTACCCTTTTTTTTGAAAAGATTCCAGTGGTTGAAGAAAAAAATACTATGTAATTTTGCAAAGTCCTTTTTTAACAGGATACGAAAAAAATCGCAGAGCTGAGTTTTTTGACCAGAATCATATTTGCACAGGCACTGACCATTGCTCCGACTTCCAGGAGATTCCCAAGAATCGGATGGGGGGGCAAGGAGTTAAATCAATTTAAAAATGGGCATGTAAAGTCGTTAAAAATTGTAAAAAAAGGGTAAACATGGCAAGGTGGAAGGCATGTTAACAAAATTCACCCAAAAAGCATTGAAAATTATCCAGGATATTCCTGAAGGCAAGGTACTGACCTATGGAAGGGCAGCCGTCCTTGCCGGGAACCCCAATGGTGCCCGCCAGATTTCAAGGCTGCTTCATTCAATGTCAAGAAAGCATGAATTGCCATGGCATCGTATTATCAACTCAAAAGGAAAAATATCCTTGAGGCCGTCCCAGGGGTATGAACTGCAAAAGGCGCTGCTTGAATCAGAGGGTGTTAAATTTTCTAAAAGTGATACCATTGATCTAAAGGTTTACTTATGGATCAACCCTGTTCAAGCGGAAAGTCCTTATTAAAACCTGTGTTAAAAAGAATGTCGGGCCTTTATTGCCTGCTCAAGGCTTTTCATTTTCGCTCCTTGCCGGGTCCACAGTCGGCAGGAATCGATTAAAAAATTTTTTTCGTCAAGGCTTTTAAGATCCTTTGGAACAGGCTTTATCAATAGCTTTACATCCATGTGGTGAATGATTCCAGGTTCTATAACAGCTCCTGTCACATCAAATATTCTTATGTATCGTTTGTCTTTTAAAACCCCGTGAACAATCACCCGGGAGCCTGTGTGAGGGTAGGTGGCAAGTTGAATATCCCGTGTATGTATTTTTATTTTATTTTCTAAAATGTTGTCTAACATGAATAAATTTTTCCTGGGAAGCGTTATTTAAGTGCATAAAATATTTTTTTGATTTATTGATCAACTTGATTTTTCATTGGTTGACTTTTCATTAGCTGACTTTTCATTGGGCATCTTTGTATCGGAATTTAATAAGCTTGATCCATGGTGCCGTCGGAACTGGGTAACTGAATATTTTTCAAGTTTCCAGTCAGGTACACCGCAGGATTTGCAGGTATAGTGAAACCACTTGTTCCTGACCCATCTGGCAGCACGGCTGTTTCTTGAGTTGTTTGCAGGAAATGTCTTATTGCAGTGTGTGGTAATAATAGCATAAGTGTCATGCTTTTCTATATATTTGATGCCATGGAGAATCCCTCTTCTTGAAGGCCACAATTTTATCTTTTCAATTAGTCTTAAAAGTTCAATACGTTTTCTATAAAATTTTTTGGCGGGTGGTTTTTTCTTTCCAGACATGGTTAATCTCTTGGAAGGGGAAAAACAGCTCTGACTGCCATGGCCGCAGTTCCAAGCTGTAAAGGGTCATATAAAATTTGGTTGCCTGCTTTTTTCATGCCGTTTTGGGTAACCCCTAAAGGAACTCCGGGGGCAGCTATAAAGGTTTCAGGGTTAATCATAACGCTGTTTATAACATTTTTGGCATTGGTTGCCTCTATAAAAAAATTAAATTTATTACCGGCCTGTTTGAAATCATGGACAGGCTCAATTTTTTTTGTCAGGCGTTTATTCATAGAGTCACAACTTTTTTGGCATTTTATCATATCTTTGTCATGGACACCTACGCAGGCGCCAAATTCAGCCAGGGTCTTGGCCGCTGCCATCCCAACGGGGCCGGCCCCTATCACCAGCACTGATTTTCCCTTTATTCCCTTTGCCATGAGATCCAGAGCAGCGGCAAAGACATTCCCAGTGGCCTGAATATTGTCAACCAAAAGGGCTAATTTTAAATTAATGGCAAAATATCGGTTATCATCCGCCATAAATATGATATCAGCTTTGTCCTCAATGGCCCGGGCCAGTCCTGCAGCATCTGTCTGGGTTGGTATAAAGGCTTTGAACCCAAGATGGCTGAGGATATCTTTTATGGTTTGTGCAAACCCTTTAATTTTTCCAAGGCCTGCGGTAATCGTTATTACAGCTATGGACAGGTTACAAATTTGATCCTGGATATTTTCCACACAAATATTGGCGCCGTGGCAGGCTATTCCCAGCATATCCCGGCCGGTCTGAAGCCTGAGTCTTTCATCAAAGTCAATAAGCTGATCTGAAAGTGTTTCAATGTCACTGGATGTAAGCCGCGTCACAAAAGTTTTCCTTTTAAATGGCCTTTAGGTTTTGGCTGGGATTAAGAAAGTTTGATTTGTCTTTTTTCCTTTGGTTTATCCAGTTCTTATAGACTTCTGGCCGGGCAATTTCATAATCCCCGCAGGATAAAAGTATCTTTTCCACCTGGGCAACTGTTCGTTTTGAGTCCTCGATATCCAAAGAGTTCTGGGCCACTCCGGCCAGGCCGTTTCCAGCAGGAACAATTGAAGTCACCACATTGGCACCGGCATAAAGTCTTTTTTCAAGCCCGCTAACCCCTTCAACATCAAGTGAGGCAGGAATAAGCCTGTCAGGGAACAGCAGGCGTAAAACAGCCAGGATGATTAGTTCCATTTTGATATCAGCTATTGGATGGTTTTCCATGGGGGTGCCCATCTGGGGGACAAATCCCATGACTCTTGTCTGGTCAACGTTCAGCATTTTAATGGCATCAAAGGAATCAAGGATATCTTCAATGGTTTCACCTACACCGCACAAGATACCTTCTTCAATTAAAAGGTTTAATTTGGCAGCTTTTTGTTTTACTGCAAGTCTCTGTGAAAAACTCTGGCCTATTCTCAATTGCGAAAACAGATCAGGGTTGTGGGTTTCCTGGTAGCAGGCATAAAAGTCAGCTCCAAACCGGGCCATTTGCTTTAGGGCCCACTCCGGTAGAATACCCGGGGAAACCATTACAGGCAGATGGGTCTGGCTTTTGATATCGGAAATAATGCTGCCTAAGCTTTGAACCTGTTCAACAATATTATCATGAAATGAAATAGATTCTCCCATGGTAAGATCAATGAGATGAACCCCTGATTCTGCAAGTTTACAGGAAATATCCAGAATTTGTAACCGGGATTTGCTGTATCGAACCGAAGAGGTATTGTCCTTTCTATAGTAGCAAAATCTGCAATTGTTTCTGCAATGTGTGCTGTTATAAACAAACCCGTAAAGAAAAATTTTATTACCAAAATATTTTTCTCTTAATTGTCTTGCTGTTTTAAAGAGAAGATCTGTTTGCTGGCCTGGGTTGGATTCTAAAAGGCAGGCAATTTCCTGCCTTGACAAGCTGTGCTCCTGCATGGCTTTTTGCAAAATTGCAGCATGCTTTTTTTTATTTTCAACCTTTTTCATGAACCAAATTGTCCTAACGCCTCAATGAATTCATCTGGTAGAGCAGAGGGTTTTTCTGTTTTCTGGTCCACCACCACAGCCACAATATGACCAAGGGCTGCAATTTTGTCGCTTGTTTTATTCATGGCTTCAAATTTAATGGTAAAACTTGTTTTGCCCAGATGACCCGCATAAACTTTTATAAATAACTCATCTTCAAACTTAACAGGTGATTTATACTGGCTTTTTGCTTCCACATAATAAAAATTAAGATTATTATCAAGAAACCGTTCAAAAGAATAATCTATAATCTTCAGGAATTTCAGAAACGCTGTATCAAACAGAGTAAAATAGTTGCCAAAAAACACATGGCCATTGGCATCTGTGTCTGAAAATCGGATTTCCACAGGAACGATGATCAGGCCTTTTTTCTTGACCCTATCATCTGAAACCTGTGGGGCAGTCTTGCTGTTTAAATCAGTTTTTTTCATTGTTTTTTTACAACAGCTCAGAGGCTTTTAAATTGTCCTGGTTAATATTCGTTTGTTGTGTCTATCTTAAAATGGGCTCTTTTATCATAATGTGTTCGTTTGTTAAAGTCTCAAGTTTCGGATCTGGATATTTGCCATGGATAATTTTACATAACCCGCTCCAGGCAGATGGGCTTACGTCCGCTGGATGGACATGGCGGGAAGCCCGGGAGTTGCACCCGGCTACATGGATTTAGAGTCCATGTGATCTCATATCGATCCACTCCCCGCAGACAAAATTGACCGCTTTAAAGCGTTAGGACGTCCTTGATTTAAACCTGTTAACACAAGCAATATCAATATCCAGTACTTTCGCTATGTTAAACTTGGCTTCAATGCCTTTAGGAAAGCCCGGCAGGGGTGTCATTACCCCAATTCCAAGATCAGTCCGCACTTCGTTCATAATAACAGGATCTGTAAGATCTTCAATCCCAACCAAAAGTTTTTTGGCAACATATGCTTTTGCTTCTTCAATTCTCATGCCTTTGGACATTTGCATCCGGGCAACCAGATCTCCGGCTCCCCGCAT
>JACNHV010000190.1 GCA_014383445.1 Candidatus Desulfobacula maris
ACCTGAAGGTCACACGTAACCTGAAGGTCACACGTAACCTGAAGGTCACACGTAAATAATCTTGCCCGTATTCTGGGTGCCGTATCCCCCAAGGGACTGGATCCTGTCCTGAAATTTTTTTGTCTGAATAATATCAAGCAGGGCCTGAATTTTTCGGGTGTTATAGAATCTATCCGGGATAATAAGATCATACTCTTCCGTCACAATGGGGATGAAATCAAGATCAAGAGCCCGGGCAGCCGCCTGTATGCCAAGCCCTGCATCCGCTCTGCCTGACAGAACTGCAACTGCCACGGACATATGGGTATATTCATCATTTTCATATCCTTGAATATCATGAATTGATATCCCAAGGGTCTTGAGCTTATAATCAAATAAAATACGAGTGCCTGAACCGGGCTGCCGGTTGATAAACTGAAGATTCTTGTTTTTTAAATCCTCAATGGATTGAATATTTTCAGGATTTCCCTTTTGAACAATCAGCCCCTGGTCTCTCATGACAAGATTGATTACCCAGACCTTCTGGTCAGGCAGATATTTTTTAATATATGAAATATTATAGCTGCCGTCCTCTGGGTCCAGAAGATGGGCCCCGGCCATATGACAGGCGCCTTTTTTTATGGCCATAAGACCGCCCATGCTGCCAACATGGCTTGATGAAACACTGATATCGCCTTTCACCCCTTTTATCTGATCCGCCAGAATATCCAGGGTATTGTCATGGGAACCCGTTATCACGATGGTATTTTCAATGGAAGATAACGGCCTTAACAATTGGGCCATGATCTTCTGATTCTCTGATATACCCTCAATATTTGTGGGTATTCTGATAATGCCGTCAGCCTCGGTCAGGGTGGTGATACTTCCTGATCCCCGGGGCAGTTGGGAAGCCATCAGTTTGCCATCCACGGAACCTATTTTTACCCTTAAAAATTCTTCCATGCCAAGTTTTGAAGCAATTTTTCTTGCCGGGAAAACGGGAACGGATATTATTTCTTTTTTGGGAAGCTTTTGCATGTTTAACAATAAGGGGCCGGCAAATAGTTCAAAGGCAACAATAGCGGAAACTGGGTATCCTGGGATGCCAAATATGGGAATGTCAAAAACTTTGCCAAACATCATGGGTTTGCCCGGCATCATTGTAACCCCATGGACATAAATTTCACCCAGAGATGAAATCACGGGTTTTGCAAAATCTTCAGACCCGGCTGAAGACCCGCCAATGATACAAATCATGTCATAATCTTGTTTTGCCGCTTTTTCCACAGCTTTTTTTATTTTTTCTATGTTGTCCTTGAGCATGGGGTGTCGGTCAAACAGGGCCCCATGATCTTCACACAGTCCTCCCAGTACACAAGAGTTGGATTCCACCACATCCCCTGGTTTGAGCTGGTCTATTTTAATTTCATGCCATTGCTTGAGTTCCGATCCCGTTGGGATAATCAAAACTTTTGGCTGTTTATAAACGGCCACCTTAAATATGCCACCGGAAAGAAGTGCACCAAGGGAATGGGCATTGATCCTGTGGCCTTGGGGGAACAGCAATTGGGTGGCCACAATATCTTCCCCCATTTTCCTGACATGCTGCCAGGGAAATACAGGGGCCTCAATTTCAACATTTTTTTCGTCAATTATGTTGATGTGTTCTATCATGATGACGGCATTGGTGCCTTTTGGCATGGCGTGTCCCGTATTGACCCAGAAGGCATTTTTATCTGGACAAATGGTGATGGGAGCATCTTGCCTTGCACCAAATGTAATCTTTGCATCTACAGCAATACCATCCATGGCAGCTGCATGGAAATTGGGTGAAGAGATAGCTGCCATGGCAGGTGCAGCCAGGACCCTGCCTTTTGCATCCACCACATCAAGGATTTCAATTTTTGTTACAAGATGTTTAAAATGATCAAAGAGGATTTTTGTTGTCTCTTCAATACTTTTCATATCAAGGTATACGTTTCTTTTGGAATTCATTGAAATGATCTCTTTTGTTTTAGGATTTTTTTATAAAAGAATGATATTAACCATGGTGTCTTTTTCCAGGCCTTCAACATGCTCCCCGATTTCAAGGAGTCCATCAGCATGAATCATGGTTCTGATCAGCCCTGATTTCCCAAGAACGGGTTTTGCCATCAACAGGTTTTCTTTTTTTGTAAGTTCAACCCTGACAAAATCCTGCCTGCCCTGGGCAGATGCTACATTTCGTGTCAGCTTTGCCGGAACCCGGATGGTTCTGTCCAGATGTTCAAGTCCTTTAAGCCGGTTTAAAAAAGGGATGACCACAATTTTTAGTACCACCATGGCAGAGACCACCTGGCCGGGAAGACCCCACACGGGTTTTTTTCCAACTTTAGCAAGAATGGTTGGTTTGCCTGGACTTATGGACATGCCATGGACCAATATTTGTGTATCTGGTAACGAGGATAATACCTCAATGGTAAAATCCCTTGTTCCAACAGAACTTCCACCCGAAATAAGGACCATGTCCGTTTCTTCAAGGGCTTTTTCAACTGCTTTTTTAATGGCATTGAGATCATCTTTGATAATTCCATAGCTAATGGGTATGGCATGGGCTTCATTGATAAATCCTGACAGGGCATAAGAGTTGATATCACGGATTTTACCGGGAACAGGCTCTTCTTCAATCGGAATAATTTCATCTCCAGTTGAAATGATACCGACTTTTGGTGTTTTAAAGGTTTCAATATGGGTAAATCCAAGGCCTGCGGCAAGGCCTTGTTCCTGGGGGCGAATAAAGGTTCCTCTGAATAAAACAATGTCTTTTTCTGAAAAATCCTCGGATTTATCAATCACATGCTGTAAAGGGGCCACACTTTTATAAATTTCAACGGAAAGTTCATCAATGAGTTCTGCATGTTCCACCATGACCACACTGTCAGCTCCTTTGGGGAGCATTCCTCCTGTTGAAATTTTTGCAGCCTGGCCTTGAGCAATACTGAATTTCGGGATATCGCCCATTAAAATGGTTCCTGCAATATCAAGCCAGGCAGGGCTGGATTCAGATGCTCCGAATGTGGAACTTGCCGAAACAGCGTACCCGTCCATGGTGGCCCGCATAAATCCCGGCATATCTTTTTTTGCAACCAGATCCTGGGCAAGAACCCTTGAAAAAGCATTGGAAACAGGTGTTTTTTCAGTTCCGACAGGAAAAAATTTTCCTGTCAGAGCCATTACCTCCTCAAGGCTTTTTACTTTGAAAAAATGGTTCATTTTACTTGTGACCTCCTGGTTACTTGTGACCTTCAGGTTAATGCCTTTTTCAATCGTTCCATGGCCAATGTCACGTTTTCAAGACTGTTAAATGCGCTGATTCTGATATAGTCTTTGCCGCACCTGCCAAAACCGGCTCCAGGTGTACACACGACGGAGGCTTTGGTCAAGAGCAGGTCAAAAAATTCCCAGGAATCACGGCCTGAGGAATCTATCCAGATATAAGGGGAGTTTTTTCCGCCAACATAATCAAGTCCAATGGATGCAATCGTTTTGCTGATGATATCGGCATTATTAAGGTAATAGTCAATCTGTTGCCTGACCTGGACTTTACCCTCTTTTGAATAAACAGCTTCCGCAGCTTTTTGAACAGGATAGGATACCCCATTGAATTTAGTACTTTGTCTCCTGCTCCAGAGGGCATGGAGGGATATTTTTTCTCCCTTTGAATTAAAAATCATGCACTCTTTTGGTACCACAGTAAACCCGCAACGTGTCCCTGTAAACCCAGCCGTTTTTGAAAAACTCCTGAATTCAACGGCCACTTCTTTTGCCCCTCCAATTTCATAGATGGTTTTAGGAAGGGCTTCATCCCGGATAAAGGATTCATAGGCAGCATCAAATAAAATCAATGAGCCGTTTTCCTTTGCATAGCCCACCCATTCGGCAAGCTGATTTTTTGTAATAGTTGAACCTGTCGGGTTGTTGGGAAAACAAAGATAGATCAAATCCACTCGCTCATCCGGAAGTTTGGGAAGGAATTGGTTTTCCTTTAAACATTCCATATAAAAAATTCCATTATATCTGCCGGCCTCATACTCACCTGTTCGGCCGGCCATGACATTGGTATCCAGATATGCCGGGTATACTGGGTCAGGAATAGCTACTTTGATATCTTTTGCAAATAATTCCTGGAAATTTCCCGTATCACATTTTGCACCATCACTGACAAATATTTCATCGGCTGAAATATCCGCACCCCTGTCCTGGAAATCATTTTTTGCAATCTTTTCTCTTAAAAAAGCATATCCCTGTTCCGGGCCATAACCTCTGAAGGTGGCATCATTAGCCATTTCATCCACCCCATCATGGAATCCTTTAATCACTGCAGGAGCAAGAGCCTTTGTGACGTCACCAATCCCCAGTCTGATGATGTGTGCTTCTGGGTTTTTCAGTTGATAATCATTTACTCGTTTTGCAATATCTGAAAACAGATAAGATGCTTTTAATTTACTATAATTGTTATTTGCTCTGATCATAACTTGTCCTTTCAATCTATATAATATTCAACTTGTTTCCCATACAGCCATGCCAAGAGATTTAAATTCCTCCACAGTCAGTGTTTCCGCCCTTCTTTTGGCATCTATTCCAGCCAGTTCCAGGGCCTGAATAATAAAATCTTTTTCAAATTCAAATTCTCCCCCTGCCATGGCATTTTTTAAGGATTTCCTTCGTTTTGAAAAAGCCGCCTTAATAACATTAAACAACACCTTTTCCTGTTCAAGAGTCACGTTCCCGGGCTCAAAAAAATTAAATTTTAAAATAGTTGAATCAACATCAGGTTTTGGGAAAAAAGAAGATGGCCCGATTTGAGTAACATGGCTCACCTCTGCAGCATATTGAACCACGGCAGACAGTCTTGAATAATCTCTTCCTCCAGGCTTTGCAATTATCCTTTTTGCCAGTTCTTTTTGAAACATTAAAAATGCTGTTTTAATGCAGCGTCTTTCTTCAACCAGTTTAAACAGGATTTGTGATGAAATATTATATGGAAGATTTCCAATTACTACAATTTTTTTGTCTCCTGCCAGCTCACTCATATTAAATTTTAAAATATTTTTATGGATAATGGTAACATTTTTTAAATTTTCATTATCCAGTTCCTGCTGTAAAATGGGTATCAGGCGGGCATCCGTTTCAACAGCTGTTACATGTAGTGCTGCCCGTGCTATGGGGATGGTAAGGGCACCCAGGCCTGGACCGATTTCCAGTACCCGGGAGTCATTTGACAGCCCGATTTTTTCAACAATCATTTTTGCTATACCCGGATTAGCAAGAAAATTTTGTCCTTTTTCTTTGCCGGCATACAGGTTTTTTTCTTTTAACAATAGCCCGGGATGCGTCATTTAATCGCCTTTTTGGGGGTTTGATTGTTCCTGTGTAATCCAGCCATAAATTTTTTTGTAAACATTTTTTTTATGCAAATCTTACAAAAAATGACTACTTGACTTTTTTACTGCATGCAAGTAGTTATTATGTATACTTCAACCAGAAAATAGATTCAACCTTCAATACAAATTTGACCTGGTTTTTTGGATTTTTCAACTTTTAATTTTTTCTGTTTTAATATCAATCATTTTAACGTTGATATTTTTTATATATCAACAACAACCTTTTTTTGAGAGGCTTATTATGGTAGAAAAATCGGAATTTGGAACCAATTGGGAAAGTTTTATAAAAATGCTGTTGAAAAGGCTTGATATTCCATTAAAAGAAGATATTGCTTTTTTAAATGGCAGGCTTGACAAGCTTGAACAATTACTTTATCAGAAACAGCCGGGAACCAGAACACTGGTAAAAAAACCGGCTGTAAAACAAAAAAGTGCATCTGCTATAGTTCTTGATGTGTTTATTGAACATCCAAAGGGCACAAATTTTAAAACGGTTAAGGCGGCCACGGGATTTGATGATAAAAAATTGAGAAATATCATATTCAGGCTGGACAAGATAAAGAGAATTAAACGGGTAAGACGCGGCATCTACAAAAAAGTTTAACCTAAAGGTCACAAGTGAGAGGACATAATTATTAATGGAAAGTAGCACATTTGAAAAGGGACAAAAACTTTATGGGTATCTTATTAAAGAGGTAACCCAGATTGAAACCATAGATTCAGTGATGATTCAGCTAACGCACCTGAAAACAAAAGCCAGTCATATCCATATTTATAATAAGGATAAGGAAAATACTTTTGGTGTGTTTTTCAGGACTGTTCCCAAAGACTCCACTGGCGTGGCCCATATTCTTGAGCATACAGTGCTGTGCGGGTCAAAAAAATTCAATGTCCGGGATCCTTTTTTCTCCATGATCAAAAGAAGTCTGGCTACTTTTATGAATGCCTTTACCGCATCTGACTGGACCATGTATCCTTTTTCCACCCAGAATTCAAAAGATTATTACAATTTGATGAATGTCTACCTTGATGCAGCCTTTTTCCCAAGGATTGACGAATTAAGCTTTAAGCAGGAGGGTCATCGCCTGGAAATTATTGAAAAAAAAGATAAGGGTATTGAACTCGAATATAAAGGTGTTGTCTACAACGAGATGAAAGGTGCCATGTCTTCACCTGGTCAGGTTCTGGGAAGATCTCTGCTTTCCGCACTTTACCCGGATACGACCTATAGGAATAATTCCGGTGGTGAACCATCCCAGATTCCCTCCCTTACCTGGAAAGATCTAAAAGATTTTCATGGCATGTATTATCATCCGTCTAATTCATATTTTTATACCTATGGTAATTTACCGTTGGAAAAAACCCTTTCATTTATTTGTGAAAAAGCTTTGGATCAATTTGAATTGTTAGAAATGGATTCAAAAGTACCGGCTCAACCCCGATGGGACTCACCCCGGAAAATAAAAAAAACTTATGCATATTCAGATCCAGATGACATATCAAAAAAATACCAGGCTTGTGTGGCATGGCTGACTTGTGATGTCAAAGATTCTTTTGAAATTCTTGTGCTGAGTATTTTGGAACAGATTCTTTTAGGGAACTCGGCTTCACCTTTAAGGAAAGCCCTTATCGATTCATCCTTAGGATCTGCCTTGTCTGATTCAACAGGGTTTGACCCGGACAACCGGGACACAATGTTTAGTTGTGGGTTAAAAGATATCTCCAAAGATTCTGTTGAAACGGTGAAGAAAATCATATTTTCAACCATTAAAGAGATTGCAGATAAAGGGATTGAAAAGACCCTTATTGAGTCTGCCATCCATCAGATAGAATTTTACAGAAAAGAGATTACCAATACCCCTTACCCTTTTGGTATTAAATTATTGCTTTCTTTTGCCGGTACTCTTATCCATGATGGTGATCCCGTCTCCTGCATTAATATTGATGAAGATTTGAACACCTTGAAAGAAAAGATAAAGAATGGCCCATTTCTTGAAAACAAGCTAAGACAATATTTTCTTGAAAATCCCCATTGGGTACTGTTTACCCTTGAGCCGGATACAGGTCTTGAGCAAAAAAGTCTTGAAGAGACCCAAAAAGAACTTAAAAATCTTTTAAAGCAAATGAGCAAAAAAGATCTTGAAAAGATCCAAAAGGATACCAAACTCCTTGAAGAGCTCCAGGAAAAAGAAGAAGATGTTTCAGTCCTGCCAACACTTGAGCTTGTTGATGTGCCGCCACAAATAGAAATTATAAAACCTGATAAGATCACGGGGGTTAAGCTTTCCACCTGCTATGATAAGGCGACTTCGGGTATTCTTTATTTTACTTGTCCTGTAGGGGCCGGAAATATCCCGACGGATCTGTTTGCCCTGGTACCATTTTTCTGCCAATCATTTACAAACAGTGGAACAAAGAAAAATTCCTATGACAAAATGGCTGAACTCATGGATCTTTATACTGGAGGGATATCTGTTACTCCGTTTTCAGGATCTTATTTTTCAAAAGAAGCCGAATCCCATTCGTTTCTTGCCATCCAGGGGAAAGCTTTGGACCGGAATGTTGAAAAGCTGTTTGATTTAATAAAAGAATTTATTGAAGGATACAATTTTCAGGATTTTGACAGGTTGAAAAGCCTTTTACTGCAATACCAGGCTGGAATGGAAGCATCCATCGTTTCAACGGGGCACAGGTATGCCATCTCCCTTTCCTGCCGGCATCTTTCAAAAGCATCTTACATTAACGAGCTCTGGCATGGCATTGCCCAATATCAATTCATTAAACAGATTACCGAACAATTCAACACAAAAGATAATAAGAATAAAATTCTTGAAGTTCTTTCGGAAAAAATGATCAGGATGGCCCAGTCTGTTTTAAAAAATGGAAATCTTAAACCTGCTGTGATTGGTAAGAAAAGCGCCATTGTGGTTGCTGAAAAAAGGATTAAAGCTATTCATGAGCATCTTTCAAATGATTCTGACAAATTCTTTTTTACGCCGGACATATCCTTTAAAGAAGATGTGCCCTTTGACGGCTGGTATACTAATACATCCGTTTCTTTTGTGGGTCAGTCCTTTAAAACCGTTAGCATGACCCATGAGGATTCTCCTGGACTTGCTGTGATCAGTAAGATAATCAGATCCATGTATCTTCATCGGGAAATAAGAGAAAAGGGTGGGGCATATGGGGGATTTGCCATTTATAACTCTGAAGAGGGTCTTTTTTCATTTGGCTCATACAGAGATCCCCATATTAAACGAACCCTGGATGTATATAAAAATGCCTGTGATTTTATTGTCAGTGGTGACTATTCCCAGACAGATGTCAAAGAAGCCATTTTGCAGATCTGCTCAGAAATAGACAAACCTGAAACCCCAGGCCCTTCTGCAATGAAAGCATTTTACAGGGATATCACAAAATTGGATGATACCATTCGCCAGCAGTTCAAGGATTCTTTGTTACAACTGGATAAAAAAAGAATCCGGATTATTGCTGAAAAATATTTTATCATTGATGAATCCCTTAAAGGGACAGCAGTTATTTCAAGCAAAAAAATCCTTGAACAAGCAAATCTTCAACTTGGGGCAGAAGAAAAACAATTCAATTTGTTTAAAATTTAAATAATTGCCATTTTTTGTTATTTGTATTCATAATACTAACCCCCATGCCCTGACGGGCACAACAAAGGATGAAAGAGATATGAGATATGAGGGAAGCAAAACAGCTGGTTTTTTCTCACTACTCAAAACTCATATCTCACTACTTTCATATAAAAATAAAACCAATCAAGCTGCAAGACCCATTAGGAATGACTTTTACGCCAGTCATTATACTGGCACATTCCCCAGAGTGCCTTGACCGCTCTTTCAGGGGAAGGGAAGAACACACTTTTATATTCATATCCATCCAACCTGTAAAGGGTTCTGCTGATTTCATCCGTCAAAAGGCTTACCCCCAGAACTGGTTTTTCATATTTTTGAGTTAATTTGACCACGTATTGGGTATAGTCTTCTTCAAATTGCAGGATTGCATCCTTGAAAGATTGTGCCTGTGCCTTATCTATTGAAGGATCTGTTTTGAGTACGGATTCAATCATCTTGTTGACCAGCACCCTTTTCCCATGAATCCCCAGATGGATTACAGCATCGCATCCATCCCATTTGAGCAGTTCTTCCATACAGGTTTTGGGAATGCTTGGATCATTTTCTCCTACTATATCAACAGGGTTCCCATGACTCCAGAATGGCGGCAGAATTTTGTTGAGCCGTTCAATGATACCTTTAGAAAGCTTTGGTACCTCAAGTCCATGTTCTGCACAAAGATCTGTTGTGATCACGCCCCAACCGCCCCCAAGGGTCATGATGGCCACTCTTTTCCCCTTTGGCAGGGGCAAAGATGAAAATACAGCAGACAGGTCTAAAAGTTCCATGGGCTGATTTACCTGGATAATACCTGATTGTCTGCAGGCGGCATTAAATACTCGTGTGTCCGATGCCATGGCCCCGGTATGGCTTGCCGCAGCTTTTTCACCCATACTGGTTCTGCCTCCCTTTAAGACAACCACAGGTTTTTGCCGGGATACCCTTGCCGCACTTTTAAAAAATCTTGAACCATTCTTTACGCTCTCAATATAAAGAACCACCGTTCTTGTCAGGTCATCAATCTCAAATAATTCCATATAATCTTCAATGGTGACCATGGCTTCATTTCCAGACCCTGAAAAAGCCCGGATACCGATATCCTGCCGTTCGGCAAATGCCAGAAGCTGTGTCCCCATATTTCCTGACTGGCAGACTAGAGCGGTAGAACCCGGTATTGGATAGGCATGGGCAGCACTGCAGTAAAAATCAATATGGGGATTGCATATCCCCATGGTGTTGGGTCCAAGGATCAATATACCTGCCTCATAGGCAGCTTTTACAAGTTTTTCCTCTAATTTTTCCCCTTTTTTCCCTACTTCTCTGAACCCGGAAGTGATCAACAATATTCCTTTGACATGTTTCTTTTTTAAATCCCGTATCAGATCAATCACCTGGTTTGCCGGAATGGTCACAACTGCCAGTTCAATATCCTCTTCAATCTGGGTGACGGATGTATACACTTGTCGGCCGGTTATTTTTCCGCCTCTGGGATTCACAAGGTAAACCTTTCCCTTATAATCCCGGGACAAGGTATTGGTTAAAAGCATATGTCCCCATTTCCCCGGAGTTGCCGAGGCCCCGATAAAGGCCAGGGATTTTGGATAGTAACAGGAAGCAAGCTTTATTAAATCAATATCATAGCGTTTGTTTTTGATTTCCCTTGTCTCTTCCAGCACAATTAAACCGTCTACAGCAACAGGAGATCCATCTGGCTGTATAATCACAGGATTGATATCGATTTCTTTGATATTCGGAAAAGCATGTGCAATATCTGACAGTCCTTTGAGGATTTTTTTGAGCTCTTGTTTTTTGACTGCTTGTTCACCTCTGAAGGCATTTAAAAGTTTTTTTGAAGATATCTGTTCAAACATATCTTCCATATCAACATCATTTAAGGGAGCGATTTTAAAGACAATATCTTTTAGCGCCTCCGTATATATCCCGCCTAAGCCAAATACGATGACCGGGCCAAACTGGGGATCTTTGAACATGCCGGCTACAAATTCCCTTTTGCCTGATACCACCGGCTGAATAAGAAAGGCATCGATATCATCTTTTGCAGATATTCTCATTTCTTTGACAGCATCAAGGACAGAAGTCTCATCGTGCAATCCGACTCGCACAAGGCCTTTTTCTGTTTTGTGTAGAATGGTCGCACTGATACCTTTTAACACCACTGGAAATCCTGTTTCTCGACAGGCCGCAAGGATCTGGTTTGTATCAGTTTCTCGCTTTTCTTTCACCACTGGGATATTAAATAATGCAAATATTTTTTTTGCCTCGTCTTCAGGAATGGATTTTGTTTTTGAACAAGCGTTTAATCGTGCATCGATTATTTTTTGAACATCTTTAAGTTTCATTTATGCTTTTGCTCCGTTAAATACAATGTTTGCAATACCAGTCGATACCTTGTCAATATCGAGTTTTCTGCCAAAAATAATTTCCCCGAGACAGGCATGCTCAATGGCTCCTAATATAACTTTTCTTAATATTAAAGGGTCAATATCGGATTTAAGTTCTCCTTCTTTTAAGCCTTTTTTAATTATCTCAAGAATTGTGCGGGAATATTTACGAATCATCTCATAGGCACCGGAATCAAAGAAATCCAAAGAATTACGAACTTCAAGCAGGAGGATTTTTGAAAAAATTCTGTTATCTGCATAGCTTTCAAGGCTTGAGAAAATAATGATTTCAAGCTGTTTGATACAATTGTTTTCTTTTGCTATCCTGCTCTCAATTTTTGTCTGGAACTCTACAAAATGTTTGTTTAAAACCTGGTATAAAAGATCTTTTTTGTCTTTGAAATATTTATAAATCAATCCTTCTGTGACTTGGGCATTCTTTGCGATTTCTGCTGTGGTAATGGAATGAAAATCTTTTTGGGCCATGAGAAGAGAAAAAGATTTCATTATTTTTATTCTGCCGGGCGGATTGGTTTTTCCTTTGTGCTTCATAAACAACCTTTTTAAAAATCTATTTTAGTCAAAATAGTTCACCCTATTGGTAAGTAACACTTACTTACAAAAACAAAGAATGTCAACTCTACTGTTGAAAATAAAATTAATACTATTAAAAAAATACTTGAATTATACTTTAGTTATTCATATAGTTTACAAAGCATAGCTAAATGTAAAAGAAAAAGGCTTATAATAAACCAATATTTTTTTTGAAATCCATATTCTTAACAGAGGTGGACGACATGAATAATAAAGAGGTAAAAAAAGCATTCTCTTCTTTAATGCAGTTTGCAGGAATCACTGTTAACGGCAAAAAATCCTATGATATTCAAGTTTATAATGATCAATTCTATTCCCGGGTTCTGGAACAAACCACATTAGGACTTGGCGAATCCTACATGGACAAGTGGTGGGATTGCAGGGCCCTTGATCAGTTCATAGAAAAAGTGACACGTGCCAATCTTTTATCCAGACTGAAAACAGACTGGGCAACCGCATGGAATATCATTAAATCAAGAATTCTCAATCTGCAGACAACGGGGCGTGCTTTTATTGTAGGTAAAAAACATTATGACATAGGGAATGATCTTTACCAAAGGATGCTGGACAGGCGCATGCAGTATACTTGCGGCTACTGGGATAATGCGGACAGTCTGGATACGGCCCAGGAGGCAAAGCTCCAGATGATCTGCCGGAAAATGGACTTAAAACCCGGGATGACAATTGCCGAACTCGGATGCGGGTTTGGCGGGTTTGCCCAATATGCCGCAAAAAAACATGGGGTCCGTGTGGTGGGTTATACAGTATCAAGAGAACAGGCCCTTTTTGCAAAACAATGGTGCAGGGGATTGCCCGTTGACATCAGGCTTGAAGATTATAGAAAAGCAGTTGGACAATATGACCGGGTAGTCTCCATCGGGCTGATGGAGCATGTGGGGTATAAAAATTATCGGACCTATATGAAAATGACTTCCCGCCTGTTAAAAGAGGATGGTATTGCGTTTATTCATACGATTGGAAGCAATATCAGCCGCAGCATATGTAATCCATGGACATCCAAATATATATTCCCGAATTCAATGCTGCCATCAATTGCCCAATTAGGGAAATCCATGGAAGGATATTTTGTTGTGGAGGACTGGCACAATTTTGGTGAAGACTATGATAAAACCCTGATGGCCTGGTGGAAGAATTTTGAGAATGCCTGGCCGGAACTGGAAAGCAAATATGGGGACAGGTTTTACAGGATGTGGAAATACTATCTTTTAAGTTGTGCCGGCGGCTTTCGTTCAAGGCTCATGCAGCTCTGGCAGGTTGTCATGACCAAACCCGGCAGAACCCGGCCGGATTGCCGAATTCGTTGATCTGTTTAAAATGATAAGATCAGACATCATTATAGTGGGTGGTGGTCCGTCAGGATCAGCCTGTGCCTGGCAACTCAGGAAATCAGGCCTGGACGTTGTGATCCTTGAAAAAAAAACATTTCCAAGGGCAAAGGTCTGTGCCGGTTGGATAACCCCGAAAGTACTGGATCTTCTCGGCATCACTCCGGAAGAATATCCCTATCTGCTTATGCAGTTTAACCGGATTCATTTTTATCTGTTCGGAATCCATGTTCCAATCAGAACACGCCAATATGCCGTCCGAAGATATGAATTTGATGAATGGATGGTTTCGCGTTCCCAAGTCCCGGTTTTTACCCACACCGTGAAAAATATTGTCAAAGCCAATGGGGGCTATGTCATTGATAATAAATACAGGTGCAAATACCTGGTTGGCGCAGGAGGAACGCACTGCCCTGTTTTTAAAATTTTTTTTTCCACATCAAATCAAAGAACTGGCAAAGCATTGATTACAGCCATTGAAAAAGAGTATCGCTGCGACTATTTAGATAAAGAATGTCATTTATGGTTTTTTGATAATGGTCTGCCCGGATATGCCTGGTACCTGCCAAAGGGAAACAACTGGCTGAATATCGGTATTGGCGGTAAGTTCATTAAATTAAAATCCAGTGGAAAAACCATCCTGGACCACTGGCACAAATTCACAAAAAAACTTGAGCAGCGTTCCCTGATAAAGAATATCCCGGAAAATCCCAGGGGGCATCAATATTATCTTCACCAGAAAAAACAGACCACACGGCAGGATAACGCCTTTATCATCGGGGATGCCGTTGGAATGGCCACTATTGATATGGGAGAAGGTATCCATGCAGCCGTGGTCAGCGGATTGATGGCGGCCAAGGCTATTGCAGGAAAAAAGGGATACAACCCGGATTCTTTATCAAAATTCAGCCTGCCAGGCATTTTCAGGGCAGGCAAAAAAATAGAACCTCGCAACCCCTGAACTGTTCCCAGATTACAATAAACAAAAATAATTAAAGAAAACATGGAAATCAGCATCTCCATAGTCAGGGCCATCTTTGAACAAACATTCAGATGGGGAAAGAGGTTTTTAAACGGATTGAAGCAGTCAAGTATTGATTAAACCCTGAAAAGCTGCCATTAATAGGGCAAATATAAATTTTTTTAAAGGGGCGGAGAAAAGATATGGAACCAGAAAAAACAATTGTCGGATTTATCGGTTTGGGTGTAATGGGTCAAAGCATGGCCACACATATTTTAAATGCAGGATACAAACTGCATGTCTATACCCGCACAAAGCAAAAAGCTGAAAATATCATTTCAAAAGGTGCTGTGTGGGAAGATACCGTATCTGAGTTGAGCGCAAAATGTAATGTCATTATTACCATTGTCGGATTCCCCGTTGATGTTGAAGAGGTGTATCTGGGAGATCATGGTGTTTTAAATCATGCCGGAAAAGGGTCAATTGTGATTGATATGACCACGTCCAGCCCTGACCTTGCAGTTAAAATTTATGAAAAGGCAAAGGGAAAAGGTATTGAATCTCTTGATGCCCCCGTGTCAGGCGGGGATCTTGGCGCTAAAAACGCCACTCTTTCAATTATGGTCGGAGGGGATAAGGAAACCTTTGATAAAGTCTTCCCGCTTTTTGAAGTAATGGGTAAAAATATTGTGCTGCAGGGTAAAGCTGGTGCAGGGCAGCATACAAAAATGGCAAATCAGATTGCCATTGCATCAGGAATGGTAGCTGTCTGCGAGGCCCTGGCCTATGCCAAAAAGGCAGGCCTTGACCCGGAAGCTGTGCTGAAATGCATTGGGCCGGGTGCAGCAGGATCATGGTCATTGAATAATCTTGGACCCAGGATGATTGTAGGAAATTTTGAGCCCGGGTTTTATATTCGGCATTTTATAAAGGATATGAACATTGCTGCTGCTTCATCAAGCCATTTAGGACTCAAAACCCCGGGGCTTGATCTTGCCCTGTCTTTATATAAAAAAATGGAAGAAAAAGGATTGGAAAGCGAGGGTACCCAGGCTTTGTTTAAATTGTATATGTAGACCACGTGGAGATCCTTGCTGAATATGGTTATTTAGGACTGTTTCTGGCTTCATTTCTTGCCGCCACCATTTTGCCTTTCAGTTCCGAAGTGGTACTAGGGGTTCTGTTAAGCCATGACTTTAGTCCATATGTGACTGTTTTTGTAGCGACAACGGGTAATGTGCTTGGATCTGTTTTAAACTATGGTTTAGGGGTTTTGGGCAGTCAGATATTGCTTAATAAACTGCTTGGAATATCAAATCTGGAAATTGGGAAGGCTGAAAACCGGTTTAAAAAATATGGGGTGTTCAGCCTTTTATTTGCATGGGTTCCTATTATTGGCGATCCATTGACCATTGTCGCAGGAATATTGAAAATTAATTTTGCTTTATTCCTTTTACTTGTGGCCGCTGGAAAATTTTTAAGATATGTTTTTGTCGCCTGGGCCGTCTTAACTATTTAGTGCCAAAAATCTTATCCCCTGCATCGCCTAGACCTGGCAATATATAGCCTATTTCATTGAGGCACTCATCAACGGCAGCCACATAAATATCCACATCAGGGTGCTTTTGTGTTACTTTTGCAAGTCCTTCGGGTGCTGCCACTAAAAATAATCCTTTTATGGTTTTGCATCCAGCTTTTTTTAACAGATCAATGGTGGCGATAAGGGTTCCCCCTGTTGCCAGCATGGGGTCAAGGATCAAGGCGATTCTTTCTTCCATGGCACTGGTCATTTTTACATAATACTGCACCGGCTTTAAGGTCTCTTCATTTCTGTAGAATCCTACCACGCTGACCCTGGCAGATGGTATAAGATCAAACACACCATCCATCATTCCAAGCCCGGCTCTTAAAATAGGAACAATGGTAATTTTTTTTCCTTTTATTTCTTCAATCTCAACTGTTCCGGCCCAGCCCTGTATTGTCTTTTTTTCCGTGACAAGGTTTTTTGTGGCTTCATAGGTCAAAAGTCTTGCAACTTCACCAGATAAATCTCTGAAGTCTTTTGTGCTGATGTCTTTTTCGCGCATTAATCCTAATTTATGTTTTATAAGAGGATGATCTGCTACAAATACGGCCATATTGCCTCCTTTGTTTTAGTAATTTTCCGGATAAAAATTATGCGAGTCTCTCTTTATTCTGTTAAGTTAATGACATTTATTAAGAAACTATTAAAATCATTATGGCTAGTCAAGTAAATAAATTTTTCCGCAAATAAATTCTTGGGAAGTCTTATGTTGAAATATTTTTGTTTTTATGCACAATAGAGCAGATGATTCAAACACCTTACATATCTATTGCAGTATCACTTCCAGTGATGAAATCTTACACTTACCTGGTTCCGGATCATCTGCAGGAATTTTGTTCCCCGGGAATGAGGGTGCTGGTCCCGTTTGGAAACAGACGAGTGACAGGCTATATCCTGTCCGGGCAAAAAACCTGTGAAGGATTTACGGCAAAGAAGATTCTTGATGTATTGGATGACCATCCATTGTTTCCTGAATCTGAAATATTGTTTTTTAAGTGGATTTCAGATTATTATATTCATCCCCTGGGAGATGTGATTAAGGCAGCACTTCCTTCCGGCCTTGATCTCCATGATGTCTCCTGTGTTTTTGCTACACAGCACGGACAGGATAGTTTGCATGCAGGTGCCCTTACACCAGGAGAGAACCAGGTGATTGAATTTATTTTGCAACGTCAATCCTGCACCCTGAAACAAGTTTTGAAAAATAGTAAAAATAGTTTGATCAATGCCCTGGTCCGCAAAATGGAAAAAGAAGATTTGATAACTGTTTCAGCCGTATTAAAAAAGGATGGAGCAACGATTAAAAAAGAAAAATTTATCATCCCTGGTGAAGAACCGAAAACAGACATTTCCATGTCAAAAAAAAGAAAGAAACTTCTTTTACTGGTGAAAGAGGCAAAAGAGATTTCCCTGACAGGACTAAAGAAGCATATTCCCACGGCATCGGCATTGATAAAACTTTTGGAAATTGCCGGATATATAAAAATCATTGAACGGCAGGTTTTCAGGGATCCTTTAGGTGATCCTGTAGAACCGGATACCCCGCCAAAACTGACATGGGAACAGGAAAAAGCCGTTAAAAAGGTACAGGAAAATATGAGCCAGGGGTTTAGCCCTTATCTTTTATCCGGTATAACCGGCTCAGGAAAAACGGAAGTCTATATGCGACTGGTAAGGGATGTGGTTGGAAAAGGGAAGAGCGCCATCGTTCTTGTACCGGAAATATCTTTGATTTCCCAGACAGAAAGGCGTTTCAGGGCAAGGTTTGGCGAGAACATAGCTGTCATTCATTCTTCATTGACCAAAGGCGAACTTATAGATCAGTGGAGAAAAATTGCCTTAAAAAAAGTTAGCATTGTCATTGGGGCAAGATCAGCTGTTTTTGCTCCATTTGAAGATATCGGGCTCATTATTGTGGACGAAGAACATGACACCTCTTACAAGCAGGAGACAGGCTTAAGATATAATGCAAGGGACCTTGCCGTTGTCCGGGGAAAAATGAATGCCTGCCCTGTGATTCTGGGATCGGCAACCCCATCTGTACAATCCTATCAGAATGTTGTTATGAAAAGATTTGAAGAATTAAAACTTAAAACCCGTGTCAATCAACATCAATTGCCAAAGATAACCCTTGTGGATTTGAAAAAATATAAGGATGCAAGAGGAAATGACAGGATCATTACCCCAGAGCTTTCAAAAGAGATTCGAAAATGTCTTGATAAGGGGAACCAGGCATTGATTTTTTTGAACAGGCGGGGGTTTGCCACATTTCCCGTGTGCAGGGATTGTGGCAAATCTTTGTCCTGTAAATATTGTGATGTAACCATGACCCTCCATAAAGGGCAAAATGTTTATCAATGCCATTTTTGTGGATATAACAGGCCGGTTAACACCAAATGCCCTTCATGTAAATCTTCAAAAATAAAACCATTGGGATTTGGCACTGAACGAGTTGAATCCATGCTGAAAACCATGTTCCCGGATGCAAGGCTTACCAGGATGGACCAGGACTCGACATCCCGGAAAGGGGCCACCATAAAAATATTAAAAAGTATCAGAAACAGGAATGTTGATATTATTGTGGGAACCCAGATGCTTGCAAAAGGCCATGACTTTCCTTCCATTACCCTGGTGGGTGTGATTTGCGCAGACCTTTCCTTAAGCCTTCCGGATTTCAGGGCAGGGGAGCGAACCTTTCAACTGCTTGCCCAGGTGGCCGGCCGGGCAGGAAGAGGTGAGACGGAAGGAAAAGTGATTATGCAGACCTATAATCCTGAACATTTTATTATTGAAGCTGCTAAAAAACAGGATTTTATTGAATTTTTTCAAAACGAGGTGCCCTATAGAAAAGCATTGTTATACCCGCCTTTTTCCCGGATGATTCAATTAAAAATTTCAGGTAGTAACTTTGCAAAAGTAAAAGATTATGCAGCAGTGGTTGCACAGGTTCTTAAGGCATTGCTTGAAAACCGGGAAAAACAAAAGACCATGGTTCAGATTCTGGGTCCCATTGAGGCATCCATCCAGAAAATATCTTCGCAGTTCAGGTGGCAGATCCTAGTGAAAAGTCCTTCTTCAGTCCTGGTTAACGGCCTGGTAAAATCCATGATGGACCATCCGAAAATAACGCCTAAGTCGGGTATCAGGCTGGTTGTGGATGTTGACCCGTATTCTTTAATGTAGATTCGATTTTAAAGGGGGAGTGTTTGAAAATCATTCATAAATTGTGTCACGATTTTCAAAAGCCCTGTGTTCCAGCCCGAAACAAGCTTAGAAGGATCATTGGATGAAATGTTTTCTTCGGCCAGATAGGTCTTGCTGGAAATTGTCTGGAAGGCAAGGTCATCCTTTTTTTCCAGAATCATACTGATTTCAATGACTGCCCTGAGATTAGAAGGATCCTGGAAATCTCCGTAAAGCCGGGTGATTTTCCCGGATAACCGAAAGCTGATATTTTGTTTCATGTTTGTCTGTATAGAGGTGAAAAGATTTGAAGCACAAAGGCTTCCCTCTATTTTTTCAGTAATCAGTCTTGCAGGAGAACTGACAAATTCGTTGTAATAATCGATTGCATATTTGTTTTTTTCCAGGCGGTAAACAAAAGAATGGGAATTAAAAACAGGATTTATATAAAATTCTTTGACCAAAAGAGTCTCGCTTTTACAGACCTTATTCTGGCTTGAAACCGGAAGCGAAATAGCCAGGTCAAAATAGCTTTTGTTGACAGGCTCTTTTTTTAAACCTGTGCATCCATAAAATGAGATAAGGATAACCAGAAATCCCTTTAAAACAATAGAAATTTTTGGCTGCATCAGTCTTTTTTCTCCATATTTATTTTTTCCGGGGGCTTTTCAAAGAGCAGCCTGCCAGGATATCTTCTTATGTCTTTGCTCATTTGTTTTAAATTTTCAGAAGTGGTTTCAATATTTTCAATGATCAGACCAATCTTGTCAGAATTCAGCCAGACCATGTTCTCCAGAAGTCCTGACGTAGCAGCAAGGCTTTTCGTCAATCGGTCCAGGTTGGAAGACAGGCTGTCAATCCGGGGGGACAGCCGGGTTTCAAGTCCTGCAGCCATATTCTTTGTGCTGTCAGCCGCTTTTTGAAAATCATTGATCGCCTTGTTCAAAGGGGTTTTAGCTGTCTCAATAATAGTTCTCAGTTCAGCAAAAGAGGTTTGGGCATCATCCAGAAATCGTTTGACCTTGGTGGATCCGATTGCCGTGTTGATTTTCTGGTTGGTGTCTTTGAGTTCTTTTAACAATGATGCGGCCAAACTGGAGATATTATCAATATCAAAGTTATTGGCTTTTTGATCCAGGGTCTTTAAAAGGGTTTCGATATCCAGTGTAATCCCTTTCAGATTGATGGATGCAAGATTGTCAAGAATTAGGTTAAGGGCATCTCCAAACTGTTTCATATTGCTTTTTTTTGACGGGATATAAATGTTTTTTGGTGTCCAGGAAATGTCAAGCTTGTCATTGGGATCTTTCACTGAATAATCTGTTTCAAGATAAGCTACTCCGGTCAGCCCTTTAAAGGAAAGCCGGATTGTCAGGCCATCATTAATGGCGTTTTGGATTCTAATTTTGGCCGTGCCCCCTGTCTGGCCCAGGGAAATGCTGTCTTCGAGAGATATGATGACCAGTACATAATCTGACTTTGTCTGATAGACCTGGGCAGCACTGGTCATGGATTTGACAGATCCGATTTTTATCCCTTTATATTTAACCTCAGATCCGATACTTAATCCTTGTACAGACTCATTAAAACATGTTTCAGCAAGCAGTTCCTTTTTGAAAAATTGTCCTGCCCCGAAAATGATTAAAAATGTCGCTCCAAGTCCAAATGCAATAATCACAAACAGGCCGAGCTTAAAGAAATTTGCTTTTTGGGTCATTTTTCACCTTTATGGATTGTCCGGTTAAAAAAATTATAGACATAGGGATTGCTGTGGTCATTTTTCAGCTGTTCCGGTGTTCCTGTTGCAATGATTGTCTTTGCATCCTTTTCAAGCATGATGATCCTGTCGGATATAGCGTTAATACTTGCCAGTTCATGGGTGACAATTACAAATGTGATGCCAAGTGAAGAAGCAAGCTCCATCACCAGATGATCAAGTCCTGCTGAAGTAGTGGGGTCAAGCCCTGCAGAGGGTTCATCCAGAAAAATAATGGATGGATCAAGGGCCATGGCACGGGCCAGGGCAGCCCTTTTTTTCATGCCGCCGGACAGTTCCCCGGGCATGAGAAAAACTGCTTTTTCAAGTCCTACCAGTTTGAGTTTCAACCATACAATGTCATCCATGACCGAGTCCGGAAGGCTTGTGAATTCTTTTAAGACAAGTTTAACATTCTCCATCACCGTCATGGAACCGAATAATGCCCCGCTCTGGAAAGCAACTCCTATTTTTTGCAGGATACGATTTTTTTCTTTTCCAATGGCCTGGGACAGGTTTTCTCCCAGAATCATCACATTGCCTGAAATAGGAGGTAAAAGCCCGATCATGTTTTTTAGCAGCGTGCTTTTCCCGCACCCGGACCCGCCGATAATTACAAAGACTTCGCCTTTAAATACCTTAAAATTAATATTTTCAATAATCGGGATGTTGTTATATCCAGCATAGAGGTTTTCTATTTTTATGATTGTTTCGATCTGTTTCATACGCCAAGATAATAATACATAATTGAAAAAATTCCATCAAACACGGCAATCAGGATAATGCCGGTAACAACGGCACGGGTGGTTGAGACCCCGACGGCAGAAGGTCCGCTTTGGGTTTGGTATCCCCTGATACAGCCGGATGTTGCAATCAGAATTCCGAAAACAAAGCATTTTGCAAGCCCGCCTACAAAATCATTCCATTCCACAAAGGATGCAATCTGGTTGTAATAGGAGATAATGGGATATCCCAGGGATGTAATCACAAGGGCGCCTCCCAGTATTCCTACAAGGTTTGAAAATATTGTTAATAAAGGGGTAATAATCGTTAACGCAATGATTCTGGGGACAATCAGGAACCGAATCGGATCGAGTCCCATGACCGTTAATGCATCGATCTCTTCGTTGATCCTCATGGTTCCGATTTCAGCGGCAAAGGCAGATGCAGATCTTCCGGCCAGGACAATGGCTGTCATCAGGGGCCCAAGTTCTCTTATCATGGCGATCCCGATGAGATTGGCCACATAGAGTTCCGCTCCGAACATGCGCATGGGTATGGCAGCCTGAAAGGCCATGACAAGACCGACAATAAAGCTGATCAAGGCAACGATGGGAAGCGCATCTACTCCGGCACGTTCGGCAACCAGGAAGGTGTCTGCCCACCGGATTGTTTTTGGATGTTTAAGGCTTTGAATCAGGGCCCAGGTGATCTCTCCTATGTAGGTTATAAATTCTTTTGTTTCCGAAAAAGTGTCTGAAAGGTTTTTCCCTTTATTATCAACAAAGGAAAGTTTTTTAGGTATCTGATCTGAAAAGTCTTTTTGTTTTATACTCTTTGCAAGTTCAATAAGGGGTGAAAATTCCTGTTTAAGATTGACAATAAAAAGCTCTTTAACTCCCCGGGTTCTGACAAGTTTTTCTATATGGTAAATAAGGGTGGCTCCTGCCGTATCCAGATAATTCACTCGTTCAAGATCAAGGGTCAGGTTTGAGAGGTCACAACTAGAAATTTTTTTGGTGATCGCCTGCCAAAGGTTTGATGTCCCTTTTGCATCAAGCCTGCCCGTGATGGAGATACGCGTACCATGACTGTCCTTTGAAACTATGAATTCTGGTAGAAAGTTCATTAAGACCCGGCCTTACCTTATCTTCTCCTGGTTGTATCTTGCTTTGAAATTCCTGTACTGTTTTCAAGTGTTCAAGGCAATTCTTTTAAAGCTGTATAACATGGTTAGCTTACCTTATTCAACTTATCACCCAATAAATACAAAGTTTTGGGCTTATGTTTTCTTTTTAACAGCAAGTGTGACCCATTCATCTGTGTATTCTTCATGTATGACACAGAGATGATGGGCCTCAAGTGCTGTAAGCACATCGCTTTGCAGATCCTTGATAAGGCCTGATAGTACTATTGTGGCATCCTGAGTCATTCTTATTGATATTTCCGGAAGAATGGCGACAATGACCTGGGCAATAATATTGGCAACAATAAAATGATAAGGCGCTGTGTCTGTTTTATCCAGACTTGTACAGGATAGATCATACAAGCCGGGATTGATTTTATTTTTTGCAATATTCTGCCGGGCCACTTCTATGGCCACCTCATCAGTATCAATACCCATCATACGTTCTGCACCGAGTTTGGCTGCTACAATCATCAGAATCCCGGAACCCGTTCCAATATCCAGAAATGTTGATCCCGGCACAAGATAGGTTTCAATCAATTTAATGCACATGGCAGTAGTCGGGTGTGTTCCTGTGCCAAAGGCCATGCCTGGATCAAGATGAATAACGATTTCATCCTTTCTTGCATCATGGTCTTTCCATGCAGGTTTTATGGTGATCCTGTCTGTAATCGGAGTTACTTCAAAATGTGCCTTCCAGGCTTCAGCCCAGTCTTTTTCATCAACAATTTCAGTTTGGATATTAATATTAATATCCAAATCTGCCAGTTTTAAAGCTTTTTCTTTTAGTCGTTCATATTTAATGTCAGACGAATCAATCAAGGGCAAATAACCTGTAATTGAGCATATCTCAGGTTTTGGCAGTGTGTGGGTTCCAAAGCCTTCATCCGGTTCATCAAGGGGGACATCACACACCACCCCTGTAAGATTAAGGGAAAAGAAAATATCGCAGATCAGTTCTTCGGCAAGAATCATATTGTCTGCATAAAACTGGGCAATGACTTTTTTAAATTTCATGGATATTGACTTTTTTTTATGGTTTAATTAAAAACGATTATTTTTCATTATGAAAAGATTGTCAAATTTAATTTGTCAGGTCGGTTCATTTTTCCGGCAATAAAAAAATAAAGAATAGAAAAAGAATAGAAAATGATCAAGCCCTATAATATGCTTTATATTTATTATTTTGATGGTGTTCCCTTTGTGGATGAAATGGTTCAAAATAATGAAACCTTTCTTGGAACATGGGTGGAAGAAGAGATCTCCTTTCTTTTTTTTTCTTCTTGTGCAGATGATATGGTCAAAGAAATTCTTATAAAAAATAAAGGAATCGGCCTGGTTGAAAAATATGAAATGACAGGTGAACAATGGCATGGCGATAAGATCGAGCCCTATTATGTGAATGATCTTTGCATTTGTCCGCCATGGAATAAACCTGCTGGAAATAATGGAACCATTAAAAAAATTGTACTGGATCCGGGTGTAGTGTTCGGGACGGGCAGGCACCAGACAACAGAAGACTGCCTTGATCTTATCCATCGATTGTGTACAGAAAACAGTATAGAATCTGTTCTGGATATTGGCACGGGTACAGGCCTGTTATCCCTTGGGGCTGCCGCTCTGGGCTGTAAACAGGTGATGGCCTGTGATTTCAATCTCCTGGCAGTTAAAACCACTCTGAACAATATCCGTCTCAACAGATTTGAAGACAGGATTCTGGCTTTCCAGGCAAGGGGTGAAGAGATAATGGGTATTGCCTGTGATCTTTTAGTTGCCAATATCCATTATGATGTCATGCGCCACATGATTGAAAGCCCCTTTCTCCTTGAGAAAAAATGGTTTATCCTATCCGGGCTTCTCAATTCCGAAGCAAAAAAAGTGCTGGCATCATTATCTTGCAAAAATGTTCATATCATTGAAAGAAGATGCCTTGATGGTATATGGAATACCATCCTTGGAAAAAGAGCATGCTAGTTTAATGCGTTGCATAAAATAAATTTTTAAAAGGTATCATGTTGGATAATATATCCATACTTGCAGGGTCTAAAGCCATCAACATCATTCAAGATGAGGGCTTGGATATGTCCCGGGTAAAAGTTATTGCCGGTGCTTCCGGGTCTGCTAAATTTCTGGTTTTAACGGGAATTGACAGGGTGCTGATGTCTTTATTCAGGGAACGGACAGATCCTCTTTATCTTATTGGAACGTCAATAGGTGCATTTCGAATGGCGGCCTTTTGCCAGAAAGATCCGCTTCAAGCAATTGGGGCACTTGAAAGGGAATATATTGCCCAGCATTATGAGGTGAGACCTGCAAAGGAAGATATCGCCCGGGAAACACAAAGAATTCTGGATGCGTATATTGATGATAAAGAGATTGAAGCCATGCTTGATCATCCTTTCATGAGGATCAGTTTTTTAGCCAACAAATGCAAAGGCCTTTTAAAAAGTGAGCGTTTTGTGTTACAGATGATAGGCTTGGGGCTTGCGGCAGGTGTAAATTTATTGAGTCGTAACAGGCTTGGGTTTTTTTTTGAAAGAGCACTTTTTTGTGGCCCGGGTAAAATACCGCCTTTTGCTTCCATGAATCAATTCCCCCTGAACATCTATGGTCTGACCCCATCTAATTTTAAATCTGCATTGATATCTTCGGGATCAATTCCAATAGTAATGGAGGGTATTGCATCTATTGAAGGCGCGCCAGGGTTGTTTCGGGATGGTGGAATCCTTGATTATCACCTGGACATACCATTCTTACCCAAAGAAGACGGACTTGTTTTATTCCCCCATTTTTATGAAAAAATTACACCCGGGTGGTTTGATAAACGGCTAAACCGCAAACCATGCAGCAAAAATATGGAAAATGTGGTGCTTGTTGCACCATCAAACAGGTTTGTGAAAAGCCTTCCCTTTGCAAAAATACCCGATAGAAAAGATTTTAATACCTTTAAGGGAAAAGATAATGAGCGCATGGCTTACTGGAAAATAGTTGTGGAAAAAAACAAGCAATTGGGGGATGAATTTTTTGAAGCCATACAATCCGGAAAAATAAGGCAGATCGTAAAGCCCCTGTAAAAAGCAGGCTTTATTCTTCGCCGCGTTCTTCCAGGACTTTTTTAAGGACGGTCAGAGCAGTATTTGCAGCAGGTACTCCGCCGTATATACTGGTCTGGAAAATTACTTCTGCTATCTCTTCTTTTGTACATCCCACATTCAGGGCCGCATGGGTATGGAGCTTGAGTTCGTCCGGTTTTGAAAGAACAGTTAATGCCGCAACAGTGACAAGTTGCCGGGTTTGATGGGGGATCTTTTCTCTTGAATACATCTGGCCTGTGATATACAGAGACATATCTTTGGCAAGGTCCTTGTCAAAATGTTTCCACAGGTTGTATGGCTTTTCCTCTTCTTTAACAGTGGAAAAATAAAGTTTTGCAGTTTCACCTGTTTTTTTTGCGATATCTTTTGGGTCCACCTTTTTCTCCTTTCAGGATCTGTGAGAGATCAATGTCATTAATTTAACAGAATATAGACAGATTCACAGAATTTTTTACCATGAAGACCATGAAGGACACGAAGCAAACTTTATTATTATCTTCATGTCCTTCATGGTGATTAATAATAATTTTTCTTTTTAACTATCTGTTAGCTTTTCTAAACCCAAGCTGATCCAGTGCTATGATCCATTTGCAGATATTTGTGGAACCTTCAACCATGGAATAGGTGGGTGCATCCCTATAGTATCTGGCAACGGGATATTCTGTGGAGTATCCATAGGCACCCAGGATTTTCATGGCATAGTTGGCGCATTTTGTAGCGACTTCACCGGCAAGATATTTTGCAATGGCCACATCACGACCATTGTTTAATTTGCCCTGGTCTTTTTCCCAGGCTGCTTTGTAGACAACAAGACGGGCCGCTTCTATTTCAGCCGTCATCTGGGCTATCATATCCTGGTTCATCTGGAATTCACCGATTTTTTTGCCAAATTGTTTTCTTTCATTACAATATTTGGTGGACACATCCAGACAGGCCTGGGCAAGCCCCACGCCACCGGCTGCAGCAGACAATCTTGTCTGATTCAGAGAGGAGAAGACAATTTTTGCACCATCTCCGGGTTTACCCAGAATATTTTCCTTGGGTACTTTAACATTATCAAGGAAAAGCTCTCCTGTGGGTGAGGAATGGGAACCCAGTTTATCAAGACCTGAAGTCTTGATTCCTTCAAAGTTTTTAGGCTCGATAACAAAAGCGGAAAGCCCTTTTGATCCTGCAGCTTTATCCGTGTAAGCATAATAGATGAGAGCGTCTGCAAAATTGGCATTGGAAATCCAGGTTTTGGAACCGTTCAAGAGCCAGTGATCCCCTTTGTCTTCAGCTGTTGAGGCCATGGCCATAACATCTGAGCCGGCATCAGATTCTGTTATACCAAACCCGCCGATATATTCAGCAGTGCACAGTTTTTCCACATATTTTTTTTTAACTTCTTCATTGCCATATTTGAAAATGGTATAGGCACATCCCAAAACCTGCATGTTGACTTGGACTCTTAATGAAGAAGATACCTTGGCAAGTTCTTCTGTCACGATCATGGCCGCCATAAAACCCATGTCTTCCCCACCATATTCTTCAGGGATAATAGTTCCAAAAAACCCCAGTTTGCCAAGAGGTCTCATGACCTCTTCAATGGGAAAATAGTGTTTTTCATCCCATTCATCTACAAAGGGTTCGATCTGTTTTTTTGCAAAATTTCTGATTTCTTTCTGGAGCATTTGAAGCTCTTTTGATAATTGAAAATCCATTGTTCCTCCTAAACGGTTGTACTAAAATATTTTATATATCAAAACATATGTTTCATATCATAACATAAGTTGTCAAATAAACTAAAATTTGATAGGCTTGTCAAGAAAAAAGTTAAAATATAGCTAAAAAATAGCTTGACAAAGAAGGGGATTTATTTCATCTTTAAGCAGTATTAACAAGGTATTTTTTTTAGGAAACAATAGGATGGAAAGGGCTATCCGGCAGCTGCCTGGTTTAATTTAAGGATAAGTCAAATAAATAAAGGGTTATACAAAGAAGAAAATGAACAAGTTCATATCATGCAGAGAGCACAAAGGATGAGGCCCTCTGCAGATACAAAATTTGGTATGCCCGTAATTTATCAAGGTATTGATGATTATTCAATAACAAGAAGAAGCTGTTTGGTGGCGACTTTGTCTTCCACTTTTACATTGACTTGTTTTACCTTGCCTTCAATAGTTGAAACAATGGGGTTTTCCATTTTCATGGCTTCAAGGACCAAAAGCTCCTGTCCCTCAACAACATCATCGCCTTCTTTCACATGGACCTGGAAGATTGTACCGGGCATGGGGGCTAAAATTTCTGTGCTCATTTTCATCTCCTTTGTTCAAAACGTTCAAAACATATTTGATTTTTTCCTTGCCAGAAAAATATTTTTTCTTAGACAAGACAGTTGTGGTCTATACTTAAAGAAAAGTTTAAAGTCAAGTGGGGTGTTCCCTCTTGGCAGGATATCGGATTTACGATTTTATAATAAGAGTTTGGCTTTCCTTTAATGGGGGAGACTTATCTCAAATAAAAATTTATTATTGCACCGGGAGTAGATAATGAGACAATATTTTGAAAAAATGACAGAATTTGGTGTGGCACTTAATAAAGGTCAATTGTTAAGTTCAGAACAAAACGTAAAAAATATTCTGGAAGTGGAAGACGGGATTGATGTTGAAGTCGAAAAAGTAAAAAACGCTGGCATGCCCACTGAAAAAATCAATGCAAGGGGTGCAATGACCGTGTGGCAGCGGCTTGAATATCTGATTGATCCAGGTACCTGGAATCCTTTACATACCCTTTTCAATCCTGAAGATAATGAGGAAAACACCACAAATGTAATTGACGGCCTGGCAAAGATTTCCGGGAAATGGTGTGTTGTTGCAGGCTTTGATAATAAAGTCATGGCAGGCGCCTGGCTTCCGGGCCAGCCTGAAAATATTTTAAGGGTCACTGACCTGTCAAAACGATTGAACATTCCTTTGGTCTGGCTGGTCAACTGCAGCGGTGTAAAATTAACTGAACAGGAAAAGTTTTATGCCAACAGAAGGGGAAGTGGCACAACTTTTTACCGCCATGCAGAACTTGAGCAAATGGGAATTCCAATACTGGCCGGCATCTATGGCACTAACCCTGCCGGAGGCGGATACCAGGGCATAAGCCCTACCATTTTGTTCGCCCATAAAGATTGCAATATTGCCGTGGGCGGCGGTGGTATTTTAAGCGGCATGTCTCCCAAGGGCTATTTTGATCTGGAAGGTGCAGAACAATTGATTGCAGGTGCAAAGCAATTCAAGGCCAAACCCCCGGGATCAGTTGACATTCATTTTAATGAAACAGGTTTTTTCAGGTATGTCTATGAAGAAGAAAAAGGGGTTCTTGACGGGCTTAAAGATTATATGAAGGATATGCCGGCCTATAACCCGAAATTTTTCAGGGTTGCAGAACCAAAAACGCCGAGGTTTCCTGTAGAAGATCTCTATCGTCTCATACCCTATAACCAGAAACAGATTTATAATTTTAAAGAGATCATCGCCCGTCTTGTTGACGGCAGCGAACACATGGAATTCAAACCAGATTACGGCCCGGAGATTTATACGGGTCTCGTGAAAATGGACGGATTCCTTGTGGGAATCATCGGTAACAACCAGGGCTGGCTGGGAGAAGATTATCCCGAGTATGCAGATTATGGCGGAATCGGTGGTAAACTTTATCGTCAAGGTCTGATCAAAATGAATGAATTTGTCACCTTTTGCGGACGGGATCGAATTCCCTTGATCTGGTTCCAGGATACCTCTGGCATTGATGTGGGTGATATTGCTGAAAAAGCTGAGCTTCTCGGTCTTGGGCAATCCTTGATTTACTCTATCCAGCAGACGGATGTGCCCATGACATTGGTTACCTTGAGAAAAGGAACGGCAGCAGCTCATTATGTCATGGGAGGTCCCACAGCCAACCGTCACAATGCCTTTACCCTGGGAGTAGGGACAACTGAAATTTATGTCATGCATGGTGAAACAGCAGCTGCAGCAAGTTTTTCAAGAAGACTTGTCAAAGAAAAAGAAGCTGGACGTCCCCTTGAACCCATTATCGACAAAATGAATCAACAGGCCAAGGAATACTATGATAATTCAAGGCCGGCCTATTGTGCAAAATATGGTATGGTGGATGAAGTGGTTAAGATGAGCGCTTTGCGCGATTATCTGAAAGCCTTTGCAGGAGCCTGCTACCAGAATCCAAAATCCATCTGCCCGCAACATCATATGATTACACCCAGGGTTATCAGAGGATAGGAAAATTAAACCAGATTATTTTATCAGGAGGCCAACATGGCAGAACCTAAATTTTTAAAAATTGAAAACAATGGTCAGGTTGCCAGGATCATTCTTGATCGACCCAAGCACAACGTCCTGGACATCCCCATGATGAATGAACTAAATGCCCAGCTTGAAAAAATAGCTGCAGATGAAGAACTAAAATGCGTTGTGATTACAGGCGAAGGCAGAAGCTTTTGCGCGGGTGTGGAAGTGGCAGACCATAAGCCGGATAATGTGGATGCAATGGTGGCAACATTTAACCGGATTTTTGAATTGATAAATATGATTGATATCCCCATTATTGCTGCCGTCAATGGCGCATGTTTAGGGGGAGGCATGGAAGTTGCCATTGCCTGTGATATTGTCATTGCCTCAGAAAAAGCCATATTAGGGCAGCCTGAAATCAAACTGGGTTTTTTCCCGCCCTATGCTGCGTTGAGGCTTCCCGAGCTTGTAGGCCCGGCTAAAGCCATTGAAATTGTTACCACTGGTCAGAATTATACTGCCCAGGAAGCCCATGACCTTGGATTTGTATCAAAGGTGGCATCTATTGATGATTTCCAGGCAACCATTGATGGCCAGGTAAAACAAATCTGCCATGCAAGCCCATTGATTATCCGTCTTAACAAACGGGCGGTAAAACGTCATATTGGAACCAATTTTTTCCAGGGTGTGGATCTTGTCAGCAATTATTTTCTTAACACCATGATGAAAACAGAAGATACCCTTGAAGGTATTGCCAGTTTTGAGGAGAAAAGAAGGCCTGTCTGGAAAAACAAGTAGTGCCGGAACCTGGCAAAGATAAATTGTTTGACCTCGAAAAGAGGATGAACGATTTGGGAATCAAAAAAGAAGATTTTGAAGAAAAATTTATCAAAGCATCGGGCAGAGGGGGACAAAAGGTCAATAAATCCTCTTCTACCGTGTTTCTCAAACATAAAAAAACCAATTTATCAGTGAAATGTGGCAAATCAAGATCTCAGCGATTAAACCGGTTTTTTGCCCTGCGCAAGCTTATTGAAAACATAGAAGAAGCCATGACAGGCAAGGATGAGAAAGAATTAAAAAAGATAGAAAAGATAAAAAAGCAAAAACAAACTAGAAAGCGAAAAACGCAAAAAAAACTTAACAATGAATGATAGTTTAAAAAGCACCCAGTTGACAGGGTTTTATCCGGATGTCTTTTTGTTCACATGCTGATCCTATATCAAGTTTTTTGATTTGTAATTTTTTTGCAATATCCCAGCATTCCAGACAGGATATCCTGCCGTCTTTGCTTGCCTTATCCAGGTGTTCATTTAAATCAGGCACAATTTCAATATCCGGATCAAATCTTTTCTGTCCATCGCTATAGCCGAATAATCCAAGCTGGCAGTCTGCGATTCGATATTCTAAAAGATCTATTTGTACGCCGATTTCAGATGGAGAAATGTTCACCTCTTTTCCAGCCCCATGGGCACTTGCACATTTAATACAATTGTCATCGGACAATGCCCTTATTTTTGTAGCAATGGTTTCATTGATCTGTCTGTCCTTATGTTTTGCTGCATAATGCCCTTTATCTTTGTGCGCCATAATATCATCCTGTAGTTTATTATTCACTCAATTTTCGGCCTTAAGTCCTTGCAGACTTCACTCAAATCTGGCAATGCCGAAAGTTGAGTTATTCATGTTTTCGGTCAAACGCTGTTTAAGTATAAAAAGTATAATGTATTAATGTGAAAAATGAAATATAAAAATTTAGATTCTTTTTTTCCCAATATTAAAATAAATTGACATAAATGATGTAAATCTATACAGATATTGTATGAAAGAGATTGGAAAATATCAAGTATCAAGTGCGCCAGTAAATTCAAATGGCTTTACAATGATTGAAATCATATGCGTGCTTGTTATTGTCGGTATCCTTACTGCTGTTGCAGTATCCAAAATGACTTCAACCGATGTCTATGATGTGGTTATGGAAATAGAAACCTTGAAAACCCATCTAAGATACAGCCAGATCAGGGCCATGAGTCATAACCAATCCTGGGGTATTAGAATAAGCGGTGGTACCTCATACACCCTTCAAAAAAATGGTTCCACTGCGTCTGTGAATCTTCCCAATGAAAATTCTGCCACACATACATTTGCAAGTGGAGTCAGAGCAATCCCGGGTACTATAGTTATTACCTTTGATGATCTTGGAAGCCCTGGAAACTCTGATATTGTTATTACATTAAGAAAGCAGGGGAAAAATCCACGCACGCTGACTATAACACAAAAAACCGGTTTTATTCATTAGGGATGACATGAAGTTAAAAACAGATAATTATGGATTTACATTGATTGAATTAATTGTTGTGATTATTATTGCTTCAATTTTTGCAACCATGATGTACCAGTTTGTTTATACCTCCAGTGTAAGGAGCCCGTTACCGATATTTGATCTTGACAAGTCTTTAAAGCTCCATGAAATTATTGAAAATATTACATCAGATTATTCCCAAAATCATACTTTAGACCTGATTCCGCTGCAAACCAGCATCGGCGCAACGGAAGGAAGTAATCAGAATAATGGTTATGGCGCCTATAGGGTTATCCATAACCGGTTTATTAAATTTGTCGCCAATGCAGAACAAACAGCTCCCACAGGTGATCCAGAATATGGGAAATTGTTAAAAGTGACCATTGAATCAATAACTTCCAAAGAAAGGTTAACAGTACTATACCATAAACAATAGAATGGATTATGATTAAATTAATTTCCAATAAATCCGGTTTTTCATTAATTGAGTTAATCGTTGTCATGATTATTTCAGGACTTCTTGTCCTTTTTGGCAGTATGGGTATTATGAGTGCTGTTAACAATTATTTTTCCCAAAAAACAAATTCAGAAACTGCCTATAAAGGCCAGCTTGCAATTATAAGAATCTCAAAGGAGTTTAGAAACCTGACCACAGTTACCTCTGGCCAGGGGACTTCAACTTCCATTGTTTATGATATCTATAGAAACGGAACGCTTGAAACCCACAAATTGTCATGGGGAGGGACCTCTGGTGATCCCCTTTTGTATGATGATTTTTCCAATAATGGAAATACCCTTGTTGACTCGGTGAAAGATTTTAAGCTTGAATACTATGATGCTTATAATGATACAACTCCGGCTACGAGCTGGACTATCTCTACTATAATGATTGGAGTTACACTGGAACTTATCGGGGTGGATAATATATCCTCAGTATTTACAAGTAAAATAGCGCCAAGGAATCTACCTTGAGCAAAAAAAGGTGAGGTAATGAACCAATTAAAAGACAATGCCGGGCAATGTTATAATAACAATAAAGGGTCCATGCTTATCGGACTTATTGCCGCTATTACGATTATTGGAATTATGAGTGCCGGCACTATGTATTTTACCACTGGCTCCATACAGACCGGGCTTTTTTCCAGTGCTCATTCAAGGGCATATTATCTGGCAGAATCCGGTATCAATTATGCCAAATTAAATGTGGCCAACAATATAACCTACACTTCCAGCACCCAGTTTAATCTGGACAATGGAGATGCTTTTATTATTAGAACCATGGTGGATCCAGCAGATGCTTCCCGGACAATTATTTATTCCACCGGCATTGTAAATCCAGGATCATGGTTTGAATCAAAATATGACCTAACCTCAAATTTTTTAAAATCAGGCGGGAGTGACTTAACTGATATAGTAGGATTAACAATCCCAAACAATAAAGGCAAACCAGTTCTGAATCCCATCTGGACCGTTACAGGGGCGGGTATGGTAAAACTAGTATCAGGTACAACGGAAGGAGCTCTTGTGCTTAAAAGCAATAAGGGATTCAAGATAGGCAAAGGGAAATACAGTATCCAGCAATACTATCCAATACTTTTAAGCCTTGGATGGTGGAAGACCAACCCTGACAACCCTGATCTTGCTCAAGCCTGGACTGACAACAATGATTTGCTGAGCTATGAAGCACAGGTTAAGATAAAACTTGAAATAACAGGAAGTCAGGGAGATCATTTCATGCACGGTATTTCATTCCGCCTTTCTCCACAGGATCCAGACTGGGATGACAGCAGTTCGATCCGCTCTTATGGGATATCCTATTTCAAGTCAGAAGATTCCAACTGGCCGTTTTCTAATGTGCTTCTTAACGGTTTTAATGGGATCATGAATAATTCTGTTTATATTGTATTATGGGAAAAAAGAGATTCATCAAAAAATTTGTTTTTGATAGATTACAAAAAATTAACCACCTCCGACGGTGTCCTTGTTGGATCAGCCCTGAAAGACTGGTCAACAATTTTTTTAAAGATTGAAGAAAAACTTGATGGTCCGGGTGGAACAAAGCAAAATCATATTTCCGGATTTATTCAGGGAACTTCCACCATACCTCTGGGTACAATTGACTGGGTTTATGGCAATTATAATATTGTTCAATGGAACACCAATAATCCCCAGCCTGTTTTAGACAATTCTCTGACAACAACAAATTTTAATACCATAAAGCCCGATGAAATCGGACTTCATGCTTTTTATGACGGCAATGCGAACATGAAACAATATTTTGCAGATTTCAGTTTAAGGCTTGCTGCCAGCGGTGCCAGCTCATCTTTTCAATGGTAAGTTTAATCCGGGCAAAGACCCTGACCTGTCGCCTGGCAGTAGTGCAAATTATATTTCAGCGGTGATCCTCTGAAAATTAATTGGGCATTGTCCAAGTGCCTGTTACACCACTTACTGACACGCCATCAACTATTGTTATAGTAATAAGCCCATCGCTAAGTGTTGCAGTGAAACCATTTCCCAGGGGAATATTCCCATTTGCATTTGCCGGTAAAATCGAGGTGTCATTTACCAGGTTACAAATAGCAGCAATATTTGAAGGAGCAGTCCCTTGATTTGCAAGCAGATATTGACCATACGCATTTGAAAGTCTTGTCTTTATTTCTGAAATGGCACTCTGCCCGGATTTTATTCTGGCCTCATTCTGCAGATACATATACTTTGGTATTGCAAGGGCTGAAAGAATACCAAGAATTGTAAGAACTGCAATAATTTCAATGAGGGTGAATCCTTTCTGGCAGTTTGCTGTAAGGCCGTGTCTTTGTATCAAGGTATCGCCTCCGAAAATCGCATTGAAAAATTATATTTATATTCTATTCAGTTTTTTAATGGGGTATGTCTGTTTAGGTTGCCTCTTCTGTAAAGTCCAGTTTTCCTCCACACAATTTCCACAAAGGTACCAGATTTTTAATTAATTGCAACATCGTTTATATTCATGGGGGAAATTTTTTTCAGACAGATCTAAAACAGGAGGGGATTATTTTATCAGGTTTGGTATCAATGCTTGGACGGTTTTTTTAAGGCGAAATAATAAATGGCCAGTAAAATTAGGAACCAGAAAATAAAGGTGATGGGGAACCCGGAAAAAGTATCCATAAAAAGGGTGTTTTCATCAGGTTCTGCACAAAGGCCCTGTTTTTTGATTTTTAAAACAAGGGCATAGAGAACACCTAAAATACCATAGGAAATGTTATAAGCCAGCCCTTTAAAGCTTAAAACAGTTGCCCGCTGGTCAGATGATGCCACCTGGTTGATATAAAAGCTGACAAAAAAACCTGTAAAGTACATGGCGCTGAAAGTAATAAGGGCCGGGATTAATCCGGCATAGGGCCAGAAAAAACTCATTAAGGTAAGTCCGGTAAGGCTTAACCCTGTAGTGATCCAAAGAGCATATGAAGGGGAATGGTTTTCTGCAATTTTTTTGGCCATTTTGGGAATCACAAGCCCGAACATGGCAACAAGTGACCCAATGATACCAAAAGTTGATTCAGGCAGCTCGATCACTCTGTAATACTGGCTGGAAAGAGTGATAACAATTCTGATAATGCCGTCAAACAACATGCCGAAAAGTATTATGGAAAAGGCAAAAGGAGTTTTTACAATCCAGAGGCCGGCCTTGAGTGTCAAGCTGATAGCCTGTCGGATCTGTGGTTTTCCTGCATTTTGTGAACGTGGGTCTTTGACAGGATCTTCCATTCTAAGGGTCGTAATAAATGCACAGATTGCCAGAATCAAGGTAAGGTATAATGGGAACCGCATGGTGGTTTCCTGGGAAAAAGTTATGGCAACACCGAAAAATCCACAAATCTTTTCAAGCAGGTCTGGATCATAAACGGCAGCTCCTACGCTCATGGCAATAATAAATCCAATGGATTGAAACCGTGCAAGGATTTCCAGCACACGGCCCCATTGGCGAACATCGCCTTCTGCTGCCAGGGAATCGTAGGCAATGGCCTCATCAGCACCACTGGCAGCAGCTTCTGCAAGCCCGCTTAAGACACGGTTGATCAGGAAAACAATAA
>JACNHV010000393.1 GCA_014383445.1 Candidatus Desulfobacula maris
TCCTTTGTTCCCTTCAGGCCTGATAGCGGATTGCAGCCAGTTTTTTAAATTCATTCCGCTCGTACTGATTACCGACAACCGCCACCAAATCCCCTTCCTGAAAAGCATATGCCGCATTGGGATTTGGATGAAATACGTTCTCATGGATCACCCCTACAATTGATGCGCCGGTTATGGTGCGAACGGCTGAATCTTTAATGCTCCTATTGATAAGAGGGCTTCCAGGTACGAGTGTAACCCATGAAATTTCCAGCATATCTTTTATGTTATCAAATTTGGCAAGAAGCTTATGATCATGGGTCGATTGATAAATTGGTGCATAAAGCTGCTGCCGTACTGCATCGGTATATTGTTGAATTGCAGCAACAGGCATTTCCAGGTGAAGAAGCGCTTGCCTTGCAATTTCCAACCCTGCCTCCATTTCCGGCAGCACAGCCATATAGACCCCGCTTTCATATAATGTCCGCATTTGATCAATCCCTTCGGCCCTGGCAATGATATGTAATTCAGGTTTAAGAAGATGGGCCTGTTTTGAAATGGACTGCGCCCTGATGACAGACGGAATCGTAATAAGCAAAAGTCTTGATTCCGGTATTTTGGATACGTCGATGACTGTTGGCTGACTCATGTCGCCATAGATTACAGGAAATTTTGCGTTCTTACATTCAAGCATTCGCTGGTGATTCAATTCAACAATGACAAAAGGGATATTAAGCTGTGTCAGAATCTCAGCTATGTGTTGTCCCACTCGTCCGCCTCCGGCAATGACGACATGATCTTTAAGTCCGGAATGCGGAATGTTTTCCATCTGCATTGGTTCATATCTGAACAATCGTTTTTTGAGTTTATACAGAGGAGTTGCCATTGCTGAAGCAAATGGGGTAAGCACCATGCTCAAAACCGAAATAGCCAGAATAAGTGAATACATATCCTGATCAATGGAATTTGTTTCAACCCCCATCCGTGCAAGAACAAACGCGAATTCACCCACCTGAAACAGACCAAGGCCGACGGCAATGGGAATAATATTGATATATCCGAACAACATTGCCAGTAGATAAAATAGGGAACCTTTGAAAATGGCAATGACCAAAACCAATGACAGGATTTTGATCCAATTTTCTAACAAAAAAACCGGGTCCAGAAGCATGCCAACCGATGTAAAAAACAAGAGGCCGAAAATATCCCGTAAGGGAATAATATCACTCAATGCCTGATGGCCATAATCAGACTCACTGAGAACCATTCCGGCAACAAAAGCACCAAAGGCAAAGGAAAGCCCGAATAGATAAGTGGCATAACCGATACCAAGGCCTATTGCTGTTATGGATAAAATAAACAACTCCCTGGAGTTCCATTGGGCCACATGCATCAATAATCGCGGGAGTAATTTCCTACCCAGATAAAACATGCCAACAAGAAAGATTACAGACTTGATCACGGCAATGAACAAGAGGGGCAATCCAGTTTTAGGGCTACTCAGTTGGGGGAGGATAATCATCATCGGGATGATGGCCAGGTCTTGAATAATGAGTATGCCAATCATTACCCGGCTGGAAAGTGTCCCCACAAGGCCTCTACTCATAAGTGTCTTCAGTGTCACCATTGTGCTGGAAAGAGAGATCAATGCCCCAAACCATAAGGCGCTGGCAAAAGACCATCCTAAATATTTGCCCAGGCAAAAGCCGATACCGATTGTAAGCAGAATTTGAATGGGAGTGCCGATAAGAGCAATATTTCGTACCGGCTTTAATTCGCTTATAGAAAATTCCAATCCCAGGGCAAAAAGAAGAAGGGCGACTCCGATTTCCGCCAGGAGTTCTATTTCATGAATATCTCCAATTGTAACCCCTCCGGTGTATGGGCCGACAACAATCCCGGCAAGTATGTACCCGAGGATTAGCGGTTGCTTGATCTTTTGCGCCAGAAGCGCACCAATCAAGGCAGCAACTAATATAATGACAATGTCTGCGGCAAGTCCCATACTGAGAACCTTAAGTTTATTTCTTTTAGTCAATTTGTAACAATCTTTTGAAAAAGTGTAAAGACTATTCAAATTCAGGTCATGAGGATTTTAAATTATCGAGTATTGGATGGCAATCGAGCTGTCGGTGTGGATGGCGTAACCAATGAACAATATGGAGAAAACTGAGGACTTATGGTATCATTAGAGACGAGTCAAATCCAACAAAACACCGAGCGCTTCTTTCTCCAGTCCTGATTTTTTAAATATTTCCAGAATACCATATCTTGTATGGATGATTCTTTGAGTCTCAGACAAAATATTAAAGTATATGGGAAAAATAAAAGTCAAAGAAATCAAACCCCCATGAACCTTTATTGGAGACTTGCTGTACACGAATATATCTACACTTGGGGGTTACTGCAGAATGAGATATTGATACTCCCAGCGAATGATCAGGTATTGTTTTTTATTCTAAGTGTCTTATTTTAATTTATTGATTGATATTTTTTCAATAATTATGAGGAGGAGAGATGAAAATAGCCATTACTATAGAGTTAGACAAAGAATCCGCTGGGTTGTTCCAGATCCCATTTAAGAAACTTTCAAAGCAAATCAATGATCTGATTGGCATGTTTGAAAAAGTTGATTATACAGTTGAAGACGTACCGGTCCTTGAACCTAAGCTGGATATTGAACCTAAACCAGTACCAACCAAATCAGCATCCAAAAAACCCAAAAAAAAGTTTAAGTCACAGAGATTAGTGAAAGCGACTATTTTAAAGACCATCAAAAAGAACAAAGAAGGTATTAACACCAAAGATCTGCAGCAACAAACTGGTTTTACCGGCAAACAGATCTCAAATAATATGTATCATTTGAAGAAAGGTAAAAAAGTAGAGAAAACAAAAGAAGGTTTGTTTATAGCCCTTTAATATTTTTTGGATTTTTGGTGAATATTCAGAAGGATCAAATTTATTAGATTATGTGCAGCTTTGTTTTTTATAACTGAGAGGTATCACTATGCGAAAAAAAATTCTTCTTACCACCCTGCTCATCGTGCTGGCGTTCTCTATCAACACCGCTACCTATGCGGAACAGAGCGCTTTGGACAAGACCAAATCCGGGACAAAGAAGGTGTGGAAAGATTTCAAACAAGGGTCCAAAGAGGCGTGGGAAGAGACCAAAACGATATCCAAAGAGGCCTGGGAAAAAACAAAGCAAGGCTCCAAAGAGGTCGGTAAAGAAGTTAAAAAGGATTCCAAAGAGGTCGGTAAAGAAATTAAAAAGAGCTCCCAAGAGGCATGGGAAGGTACCAAGAAGGGCTCCAAATCAGTCTGGCAGTCGATTAAGGATTTCTTCAAATAAGAGCAATTATTCCTGCTCAGCTGTGCTGCAGATATAGATTCAACAATAAATTATACAGATCTGTTTATCTTGTAACTTTGAATAATATCCGAATAGATAAGTAAATAAAATCTGTTTCCAGAATTCCTTATCAACATTTTTTATACCTGCAAAGGTATTTCAACAAATGCACTTTTGCGAAAATATGATTGAATTAGGAAGGATCTTCCAAAATCAACTTACTTGGAGAGAGATCAGACCCCCAGAAAACAATTTTTAAATCTGCCAAAATGTTTTTTATATTAAATACTTTAATCTGGCAGAATCACTGGGAATAACATCCTGGGCTTATATAATTGAACCAAAATTTCAATTTTGAAAAAACGTCATTTACCATATGTGGTATTGCTAAAAACTTTTCTAAAACCCGGACATTGAATACTATGTGTCGCTGATTGACATCTGAATCCCCATCACTACTGGAAAAAGAAGTGAACGCCTTTTTATTAAGGGCTTATTATCTCTGCGGCAAAAAAACGAGACGTTGGAGAGAGGCGAAAGGGAGACAGGCTGAATGATTAGAAATAGCCTGTCTCCCCTTTTTGCCTACTTTCGAGCCAAACCCTTCAGTCTTATGGTTCAGTAATGGTATTGGCGTCTAATGTAACATTGGTCTGTGCCAACGCCCTACCTTTCAGCGTTGCTGAGGTGTTCATTGTAATAGCTTTTGTTGCCAATATAATCCCCTGAAACTGAACAGTCGTTCCGAGAGCCACTCCTGTACCGCCGCCGACCTGCCAGAATACGTTCTTGGCCTGTGCACCACCGGCTAAAGTAACAATTGCACCGTTTTGCACTGTGAGGTCGTCTGCTATTTGGAAGATCCAGACATCATCTGCGCCACCCGTGAGAGTGACACCATTAAGATCAATTAATACCCCGGTGCCCCACTTGTAGAGGCCGGGAACGAGGTCCATCCCACTAATATCTCCGGCTCCCAGTTCCGTAAAATCAGGTATTGTTCGCCCGGCGGCATCGGTGTAAGCGGTTTCCATGTCGCTTATAGCAGTGGTCATGTTTGCTGGAGTTGGAACCGCATAGTCGGCTGCGTATACATTTCCGGTCACGAGAGCCGATGTTGCAAACTGATTTGAGCTATCCATTATTAGTCCAAATCCAGTAATGCCAGTACTGTCAATTGGACTAGTTCCGATATCTCCCGTAATATTGGTGGTACCCGTGGTTGTAATTCCTGATTTTGTCAGAAGCACAAAATTTCCAGCCGTTCCAAGGTCTACTGGCACTGGGCCTAATGCTACCGCTGTAACTGTTGTAAAGCTCCACACATAGTCGCTTGCCAGTGCATTGCCTGCAAGGTCCTCGGCCGCAGTGGTAATCTTAGCGGTATAGGTGGTGCTGGCTGCAAGATTGCTTGTTGGTGTGAATTTCGCAACCAGGCCAACATAGGTCACAGTGCCTGAAACAGGCGTTACCCCATCCATTAAGGTAAATGTTGCCGTGCTGATCGTTGCTGGGTCCATCGCCTCGCTGAAGGTTGCCTGGACTTTCTTACTGAGAATCACATCTATGGCAGCATCAACAGGATTTGTGAGCGTCACGGTGGGTGCGGTGGTGTCTACTGTCGCACCGGTGGTAAAGCTCCACACATAGTCGCTTGCCAGTGCATTGCCTGCGAGGTCCTCGGCCGCAGTGGTAATCTTAGCGGTATAGGTGGCGCTGGCTGTAAGATCGGTTGCCGGTGTAAAGACCGCAGTTACGCCGGAGTAGGTCACTGTGCCTGAAACAGACGTCACCCCATCCATTAAGGTAAATGTTGCCGTGCTGATCGTTGCTGGGTCCATCGCCTCGCTGAAGGTTGCAGTGATTTTCGAGTTGGTTAGGACACCTGTGGCAGCATCAGCAGGGACTGTGAGCATCACAGTGGGTGCTGTAGTGTCAGGTTTGATGCCGGCATCAATGTTAAAAGAAGTACTGCCAAGTTCCCATAATTCGATTTGTTCTAACGGATTGACCACACCCTCTGGAGGTTGAAGTAAATAAACAGTATATTCACCTCTTGGAAAGTCTGATGTTACTTCGAGTTCAATAGCTTTATCCTGTCCTATCCAGCTTAATAGATTCTGACCGTCAAACAGGGAAAATATATTTAAATCAGTTATGAGAAAAAGTTCTTCAGATCCCGGGATTATAATTCCTACAAATCTTTGTTTGTTTAAATCCTTGGGGGGCAGAGTAACGCTTATGATATCGCCATCTATATAATTTGTTTTGGAAACAATCGGGTTATCGGCTGCAAATAACGGATTGCAGATTATTAATGCTGTGAGAGCCAGTACAATAAAAACACAAATATGTTTTGTTTTCATTTTATCTCCTTTGTTTGTTTAAAGGTTGAAGCTGTTCTGAATCAAGCCTTCTTTTGATAATTTTTTTTGCTTTCATAATTTTTCCTCTACATATTATAATTTTTTTTACATTCCCGGAGCAGTTTTCCCAGGTGATTTCGTTATTCTTTCTCTATATTATATTTCAAGTTGTGTGCCATGCTTCCAATACCAGGCACATCGTCATCATCCTATTGAAATATAACGGAAATCTTAATAGAAGGCCCCTTTTTCACACATGTAGAAAACCACGAAATAAGGTCATATCCAACCTTCGGTCATATATGACCTTCTTTTTGAAGAAAAATTGGGGAGCGTTAGTCTTTTTTTGAAGTTACCATGAATCCTTCCGTCTTTTCTTGACAAAAGGGAAGCTCCTATCCTAATGTATAATACTTTACATTATTTCAATTAGATACACTTGCCAGCAATTCAAATCCAATAAAAATATTTTTCAAAATCTGTCAAATTAAAATGAATATATTAACTATAATATGCAAGAATGGTTTTTGATGCTGATTTTAGTTTATATAATTTAATACAAGGATCAAAATAATATTTTCCCTAAACACAAAATATGGGGATCTGTTATGATTTAAAAAATCAAAATAGTACTTCTGCTATCCTACAATTTTAATTTCCATTCAGCACTTCACGTATCTTTTGTGCAAGGTCTTTCATAATGATTGGCTTAAATAAAAATCCCTTAATACCCAGAGATGCCGCCTTTTCTTCAGACAAGGTTTCGCTGAACCCTGTGCAAAGCAATACCGGAATATCAGTGCGTATTTTGATCAATTCAGTTGCAAGCTTGTCTCCGGCCATATTCGGCATTGCCATATCTGTGATAATCAGATCAAATTTGTCTGGATTTACACGGAAAGCCTCAAGAGCTTCAAGGCTGCTGGTACGTGAAGTGACTTGATACCCCAAACGCTCCAGCATCCGTTTTTCCATTATAAGGATCGCTTCTTCATCATCCACAAGAAGGATCTGTTCAGTGCCACCCTGGTTTTCTGCTTTTGAGTTTGTTACCTGTGCTTCAGAAAGACTCTTTTCAACGGGAAGATATACATGAAATTGTGTTCCCTTGCCAGGTTCGCTGTATACATTGATAGCGCCTCCCATGGCAGTAACAATACCATGCACCACGGAAAGACCCATACCAGTGCCCTTGCCGATTGCTTTGGTGGTGAAAAACGGCTCAAAGATTTTATCCGTTAAATTTTTATCCATGCCCACCCCTGTATCAGCAACTGTCAGACAGGCATAAACTCCAGGTGCCATATTTGGATTAATTAGATCAAGTGTTTTTAATTCAATTTCTTTGAGGCTTACTCTCAGTTCCCCGCCTGTTTCTTCCATGGCATGGTAGGCATTGGTTGTAAGGTTCATTACAATTTGATGAATTTGTGTGGGATCAGCTTTGATTACACCACAGTCAGGATTGATATCCTGTTTGATTTCAATTGTTGTAGGAATTGTAGCACGGATAAGTTTTAATGCTTCCTTGACAATAGGCTGCATTTTCATCAGCATCAATTCACCGCTTCCTTGACGGGCAAATGTGAGGATCTGTTTTACCAGGCTCTTGGCTCTTAAGGCACTGGTATAAATTTGTTTCAGACTACCTCGGGATGAGCTGTCTTCAGGGACATCCTCTAACAACATCTCCGTATACCCCACAATGGGAAAAAGAATGTTATTAAAATCATGGGCGATGCCTCCTGCAAGTATACCGATGGATTCCAGTTGTTGCGTGTGGTGCAGTTTCATTTCAATCTGTTGTTTTTCTTTCTGAGCATATCTTTGCAGGATAATGCTGGCAAGTGTGTTAGCAACGGCTGACAGAAATTCCACCTCAGTCTCATCATACGAATGACCTGCTTCAAGGTAGATGTTAATTACACCGAGTGTCTCTGATTCAGATAAAATGGGAATACAATAATGGCCGTGTTCGTC
>JACNHV010000185.1 GCA_014383445.1 Candidatus Desulfobacula maris
GTTTAGCAGAATTTTCATTATAATTTCCTGATACTTCTTTTTGGCCCTGTAAAATTATATGGTGCCACTTGAGAGGATACGGTTTTGCTCCCCATTGAGATTTAAAACGAAAAGTACCTTCATTTAATGTTGACCTGCCAAAATCAAACGTTGCATAACCATTATCTGCGGCATATCTAAGAAAATTCCAATAGAGGAGCATATTGGGGCCCAAACGATTATATTCTCTAGAAGTTGAAGCCCACGGGATAGATACTGTTTTTCCGGCAGAAAGGATAATTCCAACGCCAACAATCTTCTGATCAAACTGGACAATACCAATTTTAGCCTGTTTATCAAAAAATTTAATTACGGATTTAATCCATTTTTTTGAATGCACTGGTGAACCCAAATCTCGCATATTTTCACTGAAAACAGGGTAAAAGTCATCAACTCTCTCGGAAAATTGAAATACCAATCCATTTTTTTCCGCTTTCCGTATCTGACTGCGCAATTTCGACTTAAACCCATCCCACAAACCTTCACTTGAATGGGGGAGATCAAGAAGCATCCTGACCTTATTGCCGACTGTTTGCACCGAGTAATCATGCCCATGCAATAAATCATGGTTGATTTGACCTCGAATATCAAGCACAGACGCATTATTGCTTTTAGCTATTACAATTGCTTCATTAAGCAATTCTGCCTTGGCCTCTAAACTTTTCGCAAGTATTGTTCCCACATCACAATAGGGCAGCGCCACAAGTTCTGGCCGTTTCAACGGGGTCTTGAGCATTGTTATCGGGAATATTCCTGATATCAGACTATTTTCCTCTGCTATCAAATTGAAACTTTTGAAACCGTAAGCTTGCTCGACAGCCATGGTCCACGCCATGAGATGGTATGGGGTCGCTTCAGAATGATTATTGACAAAACTGTCCCATGCTTCTCGATCGGTTATTTGGGCGAGGCGGATGTTCATTGTTGGTTAAATTTATCTCGCTGATCCCAGGAAGCAGAAAGCTTACAGTTGCTTCCAAGTGGAGAAAATGAAAAATCTTGAAGAAGCTGTTCCAGGCGATTAGCAGTTTTATCCAGATTAACATAATGGCGAAATCGAGATAAAGCTCCAGCGTTATTAATTTTTGGCTGGTTCGGATCAACCTCCCAAGGATGCAGATAGAATACAAATGGCTGTTTGTCCCGCATATTTATTTTGTTTAAGGCCATTCGGGTAAACCAGTATGGGAACAGTCGGAAATATCCCCCCCCTGATACCGGGAGTTTCTTGCCAAAAAATAAAGCTGTAGAAATTGGATACTCGATGAGCTTATATTCTGGAATTTTATACTCAAACCTTGGAGCATCGGGGATACCGTAACGATCGTGGTAGATAGGAAAGATACTTGAGTCAAAGGAGAAACCTAGTTCTTCCAGAATCCCCAAGGCCCAAAGTGAACGTTTGGTAATTGAGTAGCTTGGCGCTCGGTATCCATTAATTTGTTGGCCACTTATCTGTTCCAATATTTCTTTGGCATTTTGGGTGTCTTGCCTGAATTCTTCAGGGGAAAGATCATATACCAAACGATGATAATAGCTGTGACAGCCCAAGGGATGCCCTTGCCTGGAGATTTCTTTAATTAAATCCGGGAATTTTTCCGCAATCCAACCCACGACAAAAAAAGTTGCCTTGGCATTATGCTTATCCAAAATATCAAGGATTTTTCTGGTATTCCTTTCAACCCTTGATGGATATGTTGGCCACTTGTGGTAAGATTCTACTACCTTCTCAAATGCAGAGACTTGAAAATAATCCTCTACATCAATAGTCAGGTAATTGGTTATTTGGTTTTGTTGACTCAATTTTTTTTGCTTGATTTTTATGTATTATCTTATCAGCGATCAGTTGCCTACTCAATAATCTCTTCGATATTATAATCCGGCTCTGACGGCATATGCGTAAAGATAATTATTTCTGCAACTAAACCGATAAAAAATGTTTGAACTCCGACCAATAAAAACAATACGCCCACTAGAAACAAAGGTCTTTCCGATAAGGCTTGATCCCCAAAGATTCTTTGAAAAACAGTAACCGCTGAAATAATCAGGCCTATAAAAGAAAGACCGGAACCAAGAAGGCCGAAAAAGCGAAGCGGCTTCTGGGTAAACTTTAAGAGAAAAAACAAAGTTAAAATATCCAGGAGTCTACGAAGATAGACTCCTAGTCCATGTACCCTCAGATGAATATCTTCCTGAGCCTGACGAAGAGGGATTTCCTTGACGACAAAACCCTTATTGATAGCTAAAAGAGGTATGAAGCGATAAAGATCTCCATAGAGGCTGATTCGCCCCATGGCATTTCTCCTCATCAATCTAACACCACAGGAAATATCATGAAAAGACTCTCCACTAAAACTACTTATAAGCTTGTGAAAGAGTTTTGCCTGAAGTCGATTTAATGCGTTGTCCCTCCGAGGATAACGTTGTCCGACAATCACATCCGTACTGTTTGTAAAATTCTCAAATAATTTTCTTATTTCAACAGGTTGGACTTGAAAATAGGCAGGTAATGTCAGGATATTTTCTCCGGATGATGCATGAAAAGCAGTAGTTAATGCCTTGGACTCGCCATGATTTTTGTTAAATCTGATCAGCTTTAAAATATCGGGGGCATCTTTGGCAATTTCTTTTAATTTTTTTTCATCATCCGGGTAGAATCCATCAAATACAAAAATAAATTCGAACGTTTTTTCTAAATCCACTAGAATATCTTTATGGGCATCAAATATTTTGACGAGATTATCATGACGTTTTTCACTTATTGGAATCAGAACAGAAACATCAATATGCTTTCTTGATTTAGATTCTTTCATCTGTCAAAACCTTTTCCATAATAATTAATTCGTCCGGCAAAGTGGACTGCCAACTCACAGACCAAACCGTAGCCTAATAAGACGAAAGCATTAAACGCAAAAAACAATATCAGGCCGGGCCAGACAATTTGACTGGACCAGAAGATTAAACGATAAAATAACATAGCCATACTTATGAAGATTGAAACAAAGCTCATAGCGCCAAACCAGACCATTGGCCGTTCGGAAAAGTTTAAGACCAGTTTTAAGGTAAAAAGGTCAATAAACACCTTCCAGATTCGAGAAAATCCGTATTTACTTACCCCAAGTGTACGCGGATGATGTTTGACGACTAATTCCGCAACTTTAGCGCCTCTCAGAAAGGCAAAGGCTGTAATAAACCGATGCATTTCTGAATAAAGTCGCACTTGTTTTAAAATCTTGGCATTGTAAACTTTAAGAGAACAGCCATTGTCATGAATTTTTACCCCGGTAACATAAGTGAGAAGGAAATTTGCCACCTTCGACGGGATACAGCGCAGAATATTGTCTTTACGTTTTTTACGCCAACCGCTGACAACGTCGTATCCTTCCTTCATTTTTTCAAGAAGTTTATGAATATCTTCAGGGTCATTCTGCAGGTCCCCATCCATGGTGATAATGATACCACCGGAAGCGTGGTCAATTCCGGCCTGCATGGCCGGTGTCTGGCCGAAATTTCGTCGGAATTTTATTATCTTTAAATTTGGATATTTTTGTTTGCCTTCTTTAAGCCTGGAAAAAGTGGCATCTGAGCTGCCATCATCAACGGCGATAATTTCATAACTCCCGTCAATACCATTCATAGCCACGGAAACTTTTTCCAACATAGGCGGGATGTTTTCTTCTTCATTGTAGAAGGGAATTATTACGCTGTAATCAAGCATCTCTAGCATACCAAATTAAATTCAAAATTCGTCTCACACCTACTTTTAAATACTTTTAAAAACATCCAACAACCTCCCGCCAAATCCAAATTCATACAAAACTACGCTGGCAGCTATTGAAAAAAAACTCCAAAGAAATAATTTGTTGTTTGCAACTTGCACTTTTTGAAAAAAGAACCTGTTGGATGAAATAACTAAAGGTAAAAAAATACAGATTTCCAAAAATATTCCAGCCCATGTTTTAATATTAAATAAAACACCGACTAAACCTGAAGCCGATGAAGCATAATGAGCAGTAGGAATTATTTTTATTGGTGACAGATATCCTACATTTGAAAACGGGAGAAACGGCTTGATTGTTGGTCCGGCTCCCATCAAATAGTCGAGTACCATATGCATAATAAAAAAAGACATACATATAAAGGGTGTTGAAAAGTAATCGGCCAAAGCCTGAAAACAAATCTTCAACAGGCCAAATAGCCACTTAAATTTTTGTTTTTTTATCTCTACGGGTGATTAAACCTAACTTGCGGGGATATTGTTGCACTTTTAGGGACCCTATTTTAAGGGCAGTGCTTATTTTACGGCAAGTTGGCTCCACCAGCATATTCAAAAAACACAGTTGTAGACTGTTTCGCAGATTACAACTGAAAAAGTATCAGGTTTTTATTTGCTAAGCAGCATTTGCAAAGAGAGACTGCAACTGCTTTTGATTAGTCGATTTCTTTTTCCTTGAACCGGCCATTTTTATTAGTATTACAGCGATTGAGCTTAACGTGCACCTGGCCATGGTGGCACGCTGGCTTCGTACTCTTACAGTTTCAAGACCTGTCTGATTTTTCAACAGGTTGAAAGGTCTTTCACAATTTTTGCGAATCTCGTGAGCCTGTTGAACCATTTTTGTTGCGAAGGGTATCCGCTGGAAAACTCCTCCATCCATAGGAATAAAGCGGTGTTGAGGACAAGTCTGCGAACAGGAACATTCTCTTGTTGATGCACCACATTTATATTCATGTTCCTGGCTTTTGTGTCCAACATGCCCCATGGGGATAGAACATTCATCATGGCAAAAAACGGCTCCGGTATCGCCATTGACATTTTCAGGCAAGGCCACCTTTGCAGAAGGAGGTGTTGTGACAATTGCACCAGTTTCTCTGTACAGAGAACCATCTTTGTCATGGTAGGCTTCATCAGCAGTAATGAGCTTTACGTCAATCCCCATTGCTTGGGCTAAGCTCACCAGGAACGGCAGAAAATGACTGTCATGATGATTGGCAGGAGCCAAGAGAGAAACAAGAGGGTAGCTCTGGCCTGTTTGGGCATTGATCGCAGTCAGCGTGTGGAGACGGTAACCAATGACATATGCGGATTTGTCCCGCTTATTGCGACGTTTGCCGCAATCACAGTCGAGGTCATTGTAGATCCGTATCTTTTTTCCTTTAATCGTGACAGTGGCCAAGGGAATTCTGCAGTCATTAGCCAGTTCCGTTGAGTCAACGGCATGAAGGACACAATCGCCAAGGAGCCCTGACTGATTAAAATGATGCAGGATATAGACAAGTAAGTTGATCTGTTGAGAGAAAGAAAGATTGGATCTGAATTTGCTCAGTTGACTATGATCGATCATGGTCTTTTTATGCAGCGGTAGACCCATGAAGACCCGGTTTTGTTTCCGGTCCAGACCAAAGTATTCTTCAGTGCAGAACTTGCGATAACTTATCTCTGGATACTTTATTGCTTTGAGTAATTCTGCACGGAATAAGTTAGAAGGAAATAGATTCCGCATAGCTGGTCTGTACCCATCGTAGGATAGAATACGGTTGATTATTCCGTTATCAATTAATCTATCAACAAAGACGAGCTCTTCATCTTTGATGTAGGTGGAAGAACGTTTATAGCTATTGAATTTTATGATTCTATTGTCGTTAATCATATCGATAAATCGAGCCATTTCGTCAAGCTTGATGATCCCCTTGGGAATCTGTTCTTCTATGCCAAGGAGCTCTTCCATTGGAGCTTCAATGGCTTGTGTGAAATCATGTTCGGCAACCGCTTCAGCCAATATCTTCTGGGATATGTCTCTCTTTTGTCTTTTTTTCAGTCTTTTCCAATTGGAAAATTGTTTTTTTAGTTGTTTTCGGATGGTTCGCTTGATATCTTTATGGTGCATGAAAGGCCTCCGTATTGATGTTTTTTCTTTTGGAAGGGAATCAACACCAGTATAGAGGCTTTTCTGTTTTAACTAAATGTTTTTATTGATGAAAACACAATTTATTTCAACACCTTTATATAGTAATTATTGCCAGAGAACCTTCTCTGCGATTTTTTTTATTGACTACAAGAATAAAAAAAGAGGCCAGAACAGAAAACAACAGTGAATGAGAAAATCCACGATGTTCAACTGAATTTGTCCCCCCAAACCAAGTACTAACAATTTGCACCATCACATCAAAATCAGGTAAAATTGCCAAAAATACGATCACAAATATTCCCGTCTTTCCAGAAAACGGATCTTTCCCGTATTTATTGCGAATTACAGAATAAATCCAATACGAAGACAAACTGTGACCAATTACTGAAGCCATCTTACTTGAGATTATTTCTCTTGAATCTAAATGTCATTTCTTCTTTACTGCTTTGAATTTAACTCAAAAACAACAATTTCCGGACGACAAAATAGGCGGATTGGAAGCCGAGAAAAGCCAACCCCCTTGGAAATATATATAGGAATATCTTTGATAGTGTTATGTAATCCGGAAGACCAATCTTTTGGAAGGTTTTTATCCCAATAAAGCGGGGTGCCCCATGGCCAGCGTACTTGCCCACCATAAATATCCCCTGTCAGTATCAAGTTAAAATCTTTTATACTATAATTATTTATAATTTCAGGAGTATGAGTCAGCAAAATACTCACTCTGTCTTCTTGCGAGGAAGTAATTTCATCCGTAAAATTTCGTTCTGTTCTCCATCTATTATTATATAAATTAGAATCATCAAAATTTTCATGAACAAAAACATGATCCCCATCGGCTGACTGCACTATGAAATTATCAAACAATTTTAAAACTGATGGCCCGTTTACCCATACGCCAATTGTGCCTGACGTAAGTCTACTTGCAGAAGAATCAAATGCGTTAATGTCCCAATCAAAAGGTTCAGGATCCCCCTTTCTCCAAAATTTTGCAGAAATTCGAGTTGCATCAGTTTCTGTTTTGCATCGGATCCGAAATTGATATAGTTTTTCCGGTAATAATGGATGCCTAGCCCTTACTCTGCCTGTTAATAATCCAGTCCCGTGAGGTGAAATCTCCGGCACAGAAGACCGTCCAGACCAGCGAATTCGATAAAATTGATCAGAAAACCGATTGTATTGTGAATAAAAGGTAAGACCAAGCCCTCCATCCTTACTATTAAACTGAAATTCCCCCAGAAAGTCATAATCATTTAATTCTTGATAACTTCCAACTTGATAATGCAGAAAACTGTTCAGGTTTGTATCTGTGGCAGAAAGAAATTTATTACCGTCTGATTTGGTTCGAAGAACAAAATCAGCCAGTTCAGGCAGTTTACCTACAATAAAAAATTCAGGGAATTTTTTGCTCGAAACTTCTTCATCTTCAAGGATATTAACCCCAAGCCCTGAAAGCCTTTTCCCTATCAAGTGCCTGTTGTTTACAATTCCCTCACCCCATACGAGATATTTTTCACCTGGCAACGATGCAACATAATCACTTAACTCTTTCAATTTATTAGTTAACGAAATTTTATTATTTTCACCAAAAGGATCAAAAGTGTCCCCGGAAAACAACAGAATCTCTGGTTTAATTTGATCCGTTAATAATTTCTCGATCTTATTTTCCCTCTAAGAAATATTCTTTA
>JACNHV010000344.1 GCA_014383445.1 Candidatus Desulfobacula maris
ATTTTTGTTCGATGCTAAACGCTTAACCTCCTGCAAATATCCATCAGACAGGGCTTTGAGATTACTTCTTTTAACGGGCTAAACAATTACAAAAAATGAACCATTATCCAGAACCGATTTTAAAACTCATTAACAGCCTGTCAAAACTTCCGGGTATTGGAAAAAATACAGCAGAACGGCTTGCGCTTCACATCCTTCATGCCCCGAATCATGAAGCTGTAACTTTGGCCTCCGACATCATTGAATTGAAAAACAGTATTCAAATATGTACGGTGTGCTTTGCCCTGAGTGACAAAGATAAATGCCGGATATGCTCTGATCCCCAAAGGGACCAGACCAGTATCTGTGTTGTAGAAAATCCAACAGATATGTCAGCCATAGAAAAATCAAATGCTTTTTTGGGGACCTACCACATACTAGGGGGTGCTCTTTCTCCCATTGACGGTATTGGCCCGGACGACATCAGGATAAAAGAACTTTTTAAAAGGGCTGCTTCTAAAACAATAAAAGAAATAATCCTTGCCACTAAAACCAATGTTGAAGGAGAAGCCACTGCTTCCTATATTCTTGAAAAACTTAAAAAAACAAAGATCAAACTCACAAGGATAGCCTCGGGTATCCCCATGGGGGGTGATCTGCAATATATTGACCAGCTGACTATGCAAAAAGCAATGGAAAAAAGATATGACGTCTGAGGTTAAAGCCGTCTCTGATATTTTTGAATGCCTTTTGTGCGGCAAATGCTGCAACGGGTTTGGAGGCACTTATGTTACCCCCCAGGATATCATCAATATCTCAAGATATATGGGCTTTGATCCTGAAAAATTTATTCCCCGATATTGTGACCCGTCAGGATCACGGCATGTTTTAACGCTTGGTAAAGACGGGTTCTGTATCTTCTTTGATAAGACCGATCAATGCACCATCCATCCGGTAAAGCCTTATATGTGCAAAGCCTGGCCTTTTATCAAAACGATCATTGACCATCCTGAAAACTGGAATGCCATGGCCAATTCCTGCCCGGGCATGAAAAAGGATATTCCCTATAAAGATCTTCAACGAATTGTCGCCATTGAAAAAGAAAGACTGGATAATCCTTCTCAGGAAATATCATCCCGGGAATAAAATAAAAAGGCCCTCTATCCATAACCCGTTCCGGTCTGCTTACCTTACACTCTCTAGTGCCTGAACGCAACCCATGCCCCGGATGGATTAACGCAAAATAAATATTTTAAAAAGTTGAGTTATTCAGAGTAGTCGTTCATCCACCAGTCATCCCAGCTGGTTTCCATGATACTTTGGGCAATCTTTTTGCCTGTATCTGTTTGAAGTCTTTCAAGGATAACGGGCAACCATTTTTCAGGCCCTTTTGCCCCGATGTCAGACTGTTTTTTCAGTTCAAGAATAAAAGATATCTGATCTGCATCCTTTACCAGGTTTGCTTCTTTTGTCTCGCCTGAATTAAATTCATCTATAAGGGATTTAATATCATCACCAAAAGGAATGTGCCGTGTCAAATGAGAAATAGCTTTGGCTTCATCTGTTTGGGAATATTTTTTTTCCACATAGTTAAAATCTCCGGTTCTTGCCTCGGCAATATCGTGAACCAGGGCCATTGTCACAAGCTTTTCGCTATTAATATCCAGTTCTATTCTGGCCATGGCAAAGCAAATAAAGGCTGTCATAAAACTGTGCTCAGCAACACTTTCTTTCCCAGATCCTAGAAAAGCATATCCAGATCTAGCAATGTCCTTTAATATCCTCACTTCAAACAGCAGGTTGGCAATCTGTTTCATTTTCAATCCAATCTATTTATTAATAGCAATAATAGCAACAATTCTTGACTTTTTATAGAACAGGCGGTTAAATAAAGTCAAGAATTCAAGAACAAACAATAAAAGAGCAGGAGTAAACCATGTCAGAAAAAAAAACAATGACAGCCCTTTTTGTATTAATTTTCTGGGGACTTGCTTTTTGTTCAACAGGAATTGCTCAGGGGGATAAACAATTTATACCCGGACAAGACTCAGGGTTTTATTACATAATAAAAAAAGGAGATACATTGTGGAATTTATCTGAAAAATTCTACAATTCCCAATGGGACTGGCCAGGACTATGGGAGATGAATAAGGATATTAAAAATCCCCATTGGATATATCCCGGGCAAAAAATACAGGTTTTTTTAAAGACAAGGCCTGTTTTAAAATCCAAGGTCGCAAAAACTTTAAAAAGCCGGCAAAACGGCTCTCCTGTTAAGATTGAAACTATTTTTTCTTTTTCCAAAATGGATGATGTCGGATTTCTTAAAAAAAAGGCAGAACCCTTTCTGGGCACGATCATCAAAGAGCAGGACAATAACCTGATGATGGCTGCCAATGATATTGTTTATATAAACCCGTCAGGCATTGGCGCACTGATAGTGGGTAAGACATATCAGATTTTTACAACCAGCAAGGTGGAAGAAAAAATCAATCATGATCTGTTTAAAGGGGTAAAGCACAGTATCAAAGCACAAGTTAAAATACTTGAAATAAAAAAAGATTTTGCAGTAGGATCCATCACCCATGCCTATAGTCCTGTAAATAAAGGCGATTTGATTATGGAATACTATAAACGGGAGCCCGTTTTAATGGTTGAAAATAATCCTGCACCCATAGATGCAAGACTTATCTGTTCTGAAGACAATCATCTCATGATCAATGACTATGTGATCGCTTTTATTGATGCGGGCAGTGACAATGTTAAACCCGGACAGATATACTCTATTCTCAGAAAGAACGAAATAAAAGAGAATAGCCACTGGCCTTTGAAAAAGAAAAACTCTATTCAGCTTGAAAACCTGGAATCTGGAAAATTAATTGTGCTTCATACTGAAAAAACAGCTTCAACAGTTATGATTCTGTCTTCAAAATATGCCATTTATCCCAATGATATGGTAAATTAAATGTAACTATTCAGCTCTTATGCTTTAAACCGCCCTGTCTGATGGATATTTTTGTTCGATGCTAAACGCTTAACCTCCTGCAAATATCCATCAGACAGGGCTTTGAGATAACTTTTTTTAACGGGCTAAATAATTACAATTAAATACGGTTGTAATAGGAAAAACTGGCCGTTTCCATCTGGGTAATAGTTAGTCTCCTGTCACTCTGAGGATTTCCTGATAGGTGGTCTGGCCCTGCAGCATTTTTTTAATACCGTTCTGCCGTAAAAGAACAAGTCCTTCTGCTAAAGCCTTTTCCCTCATCCTTTCCAGCCCTGTATCTTTTGTGGTCAGCTCTTTGAGAGATTCTGAGTAGAGCATAATTTCATAAATCCCCGTTCGCCCTTTATATCCTGTATTCCTGCATTTCACACACCCCTTACCATGCTTAAGCCTGATTAGGCCCTGGGCATTAATTTTAAGGCCAAGGTCTGCAAGTTCTTTTGTATCCATTTCAAATTCCTGGGCACAATAGGGACAGATTTTTCTGACAAGCCTCTGTGCCACAATCCCATTCACTGATGAATGGATAAGATAGGGAGGAATCCCCAGGTCAAGCAGTCTGAAAATTGCGGATACTGCATCATTTGTATGAAGCGTTGAAAGGACAAGATGACCTGTCAATGCCGCCTGAACGGAAGCCTGGGCTGTTTCTATATCCCTTATTTCACCCACCATGATAATATCCGGGTCCTGGCGGAGTATATTTCTCAGGACAGAGCCAAACGTAACATTAATGGCCGGTTGTACTGCAATCTGATTAAACTCCTCGTGGATCATTTCAATGGGATCTTCAATGGTTGTGATATTCACTTCAGGTGACGAGAGCATTCTCAAGCTTGAATACAGCGTGGTTGACTTTCCTGAACCTGTAGGTCCTGTCACAAGAATAATACCAAATGGCCGGGCAATCAGTTTTTTATATTTATTAAAATCATTTTGAGAAAACCCTAAGCTTTCAAGATCCTGGAAAAGAACTTCCGGGTCCATGATTCTCAAAACCACTTTCTCACCAAATGCCACTGGAATTGTAGAGACCCTTATTTCAACCTCTGTATTATCTTTTTCTATTTTAATCCGCCCGTCCTGGGGTCTTCTTTTCTCAGCCATATCCAGCCCGGAAAGGGTTTTAATCCTGCTGACCACGGCAGCATGAAGTTTTTTTGGAAGTTTGTATACTGTATTCAGCACCCCATCGATTCTCAGGCGGACAAGGCAGATATCACGCTTGGGTTCAATATGTATATCACTGGCTTTCTGGTCAAAGGAATAGGCAAACAAATGATTAACGGCATTAACAATATGCTGGTCTGTTGAGGCTTGATCATCCAGGGGTCTTAGGTGAACAAATTGTTCCAAATTGCCTATATCAATCCCCTTTGCTGAAAAAAGATCTTCTGCCGCAGAAATGGAATACCTGAATCCATAAAATTCATTGATCAGTTTTTCAATATCTGATTTTGCACTGACAACGGGCTTTACCTTAAGTTTTGAAACCATTTCAACATCTTTGATAGCCTCAAAATCAAAGGGATCAGGGGTTGCAACAATCAATTTGCCTTCCTCTATAAAAAGGGGCAACAGCAAATGCTTTTTGGCAAAAGATTTAGATATCGTCCCTGTCACAAGGTTTAATTCAAGTTTCAAGGGATCAATTTTTTTATAGGGAACCTTCCAGGCGGCAGCTAAAGTTTTATAAATCAAATCTTCATCTAATCTTTTTATGGGTTGATCTGCCCGTTGTATTTTTAAATATAAAAGTACATCGATAAAGGAAATCATATTGGCTGCCTGGTCTTTTGATACTTGATCCCCTTTTTGGGGAGTCTTTTGTTTGAAAAGAATATGTTTTACCCTGTTTTCTTTTTTTAAAAGATCCAGGGCCTGATCCTTTGAAATCAGGTTGGCTGCCAAAAGGATCTTACAGATGGCTTGAGAGGAGAATCTTTGGTCCTGTAAATTTGGCATAAATAGTCCTTATGGGGTCACATCCTTATGGGGTCAAGTATTGTTGTTATTGCTCAATAACGACAATAAGGAAAGCCTGACCCCGTTTATTCTGCTTTTTCTCTTAATGCTCTATAGAGTTTCTGGGTGATCTCCCCTGGTTTTCCTTTGCCTATGGGCACACCATCAATTGTTTTTATCCCAAGGATTTCCGTAACCGTTCCAGTTAAAAATGCTTCTTCGGCAGAAAAAAGATCTGTTTTTGACAAAAATTTTTCTTCAGCCTTTATCCCCAGATTGCGGGCAAGATCCATTACCACCATTCTTGTTATGCCAGGAAGAATATTTTTTGTCAAAGGATGGGTTATGAGTCCTCCATCTTTAACAAGAAAAAAATTGGAACTGGTTCCCTCCCTTACTATTCCATCCTTTGAAATAAAAATTGCATCAAAGGCACCCTGGTCTTTGGCTTTCTGTTTTGCCATTGCATTGAAAAGGATCTGGACTGTCTTGATATCACAGTTTGACCATCTTTCATCCTGCACTGTAATGATGTCTATTCCTTGGTCTCGTATTTTGGAATCAAGCTCAATCACATTTTTTATGGTCATTATAATCTGCAGTTTTATATCTTTGGCCCATGCATGATCCCTTGGGGCAACACCCCTTGAGATCTGGATATAAAGTCCTGCCCTTGCCATCCCGGCTTTTTCAAAAAGCTCATCAATGGCATTTTGAATAAACTTTCTATCCACCTTTGGAAATGACAGGCCTTCCATGGACTTCTCCAGCCTGTCCAGGTGTTCTTGCAGGCAAAAAAGTTTTCCATTATAACTTGCTATGAATTCATAAACTGCATCTCCAAACTGATATCCCCTGTCCTCAATGGGAACATAGGTTTCATTAATGGGACGTATTACTCCGTTTAGATAGGCCAATTCAGGCATGTTTAACTCCTTTAAAAAATATAGTTAAAGCTCAACCGAATACCGCCAATTTTCAGATTTTCGGTCAGGCGCTGGTTAATTAAAAAATTCTATGAATGTGGATTTAATTGCCTTGACCAGCATCTCCATTTCATCATCCCCAATGATGTAAGGCGGGGATATTACAAGGGCATCGCCATCAACACCGGCAAGTCCACTTGATTTATAGGTAATATATCCTTTTTCAAAAAGCGCATCCCAAAGGCCTTCCACAATTTTTAACGACCGCTTAAAAGGCTGTTTTGTTTTTTTATCCTTTACAATCTCAATGCCCCACATAAACCCTTTTCCCCTGACATCTCCGACCTGGGCTAAAGGCAGCAAGTGTTTTTTTAATAAATCTCCTAATTTTTCACCCTTTATTTTCACTCGAAAAACAAGTTTTTCCTGCTCAAGAATTTCAATTAGAGCAAGTCCTGCTGCTGCAGCAACAGGATGGTGGGAAAAAGTTCCACCATGCATAAAAGCGCCGCTATTGTCTTTTATTGTATTAAAGTGTGTCTCTTTAACACCAAAGGCTGAAAGAGCCATGACCCCTCCGGCAAGTCCTTTGCCAAGGGTTAAGATATCCGGGACAACATCAAAGTGATTGCAGGCAAACCATTCTCCTGTCCTGCCCATACCACACATCACCTCATCAAGAATAAGAAGAACATTATGGTGGTCACAGATCCTGACAATTGTCTGTAAATACTCATCTGGCGGGAAACAGGCAGCGATTGATGCCCCGGGAATCGTCTCGGCAATAAAGGTAGATATGGTTTGAGGCCCTGCATTTTCAATCATTTCATCAAGGGCCATGGCACATCTAACCTTGCAGGAAGGATATGTCAGGCCAAAAGAACATCTATAGCAATAGGGAGCCGGAATATGCAGATTTTCTTTTAATAAAGGGGTAAAATACTTTTTAAAACTTGTTCTTCCCATGGCGGCAAGGGAACCCAGGGTTAGTCCATGGTATGACTTCCATCTTCCAATAAGACGATACTTGGTTTCATTGCCGTTTTCAATATGGATCTGTCGGGCAAGTTTTATGGCTGCTTCATTGGCTTCAGACCCCCCGGAAAAAAAATAGAACCTGTTGATTTCACGGGGAGCTTTTTTTGCAAGAGATGCTGCAAGCATTTCAACCGATTTAGTGGCAAACATGGTGGGATGGATATAATCATGGGATAAGATTTGATCATAAATTGCTTTTGCAATTTTTTTTCGTCCATGGCCAGCATTCACCACAATAGCACCGCCGCTGGCATCCATATATTGTTTGCCGTTTTCATCCTCAATATAAATACCCTGTGCCTTTTTTGCCATGGGCAGAAGAGCATCCAATCTTCTTGGGAAAACATTACCTGGAATTTCTAACATTTTTTGTCCTTTTATTTTTTTAAAAAATTTATCACAACCATATTTAGTGCTTGGCCTAAAACCTGAAAACTTTTGTGGACATACGCTCCTTTACGAGCCTAGGATTAACCCGATTTTATAAGATTTGGTTGAGTCCAACGCAATAATCAGGTAAATTAGCGGTTTTCGGTCAGGCACTATTTAGATTAAACCAAGGATTTCCCTTGCTTCATCAGGTGTAGCTATTTCTCTGCCCATTATATTGCTCAATTGCACA
>JACNHV010000363.1:0-1435 GCA_014383445.1 Candidatus Desulfobacula maris
ATCATGAATGTTGAAAAAAGTGAACCTATTCCTGAAAATGAAATCATTAAAGATTCAAAAGGCAAACCCATTGGTGATTCCTTCAGAAAAGTAAGAAAAGATGAAACCTTGAACTCCATGAAGGCCATCTGGTCAAAAGCCAAAGAGGATGTGACCAATGAAGAGCATGAAGAATTCTACAAACATATCAGCCACAACTGGGACAAACCGCTTGAAATTATCCACAAGAAATTTGAAGGGGTAACTGAATATGATGTCCTGATGTATCTGCCTTCCAAGGCACCATTTGATATGTTCAGACCGGAAAGAAAACACGGGATGCACCTTTATTGCAAGCGGGTATTCATCATGGATGACTGCAAGGAACTTTTGCCGGAATATCTTGGATTTGTTCAGGGGGTTGTGGATGCACCTGATTTAAACCTGAATGTGAGCCGGGAAATTCTCCAGGAAGACCGCCTGGTCAGAAATATCAGGAAAAACCTTGTTAAACAGATTTTTTCCACCCTTGAAGACATGGAAAAAGAAAAATACGAAGAGTTTTTTAAGGAATTTGGGCAGGCCCTGAAAGCCGGTATTCCCACAGATTATGAAAACAAAGAAAAACTGGCATCCCTTTTACGATACAAAACCACCAAATCCGGCGACAAAGTTATCACTCTGGATGAGTATATTGAAAATATGAAGGAAGGCCAGAAAGAGATTTACTATCTGACGGGTGAAAGCCTGACATCCTTAATGAACTCTCCTTTGCTTGAGTCCTTGAAAGCAAAGGATTATGAAGTCATTTTAATGGTAGATCCCATTGATGAATGGGTTACCCAGTCTTTGCCCGAGTACAAGGAGAAAAAACTCAAGAGTGCGGAAAAAGGGGATCTTGATCTTGAAAAAGTGGATGATGAAAAGAAAAATGAATACTCAGCCCTCTTGTCCTTTCTTAAAGGAAAGCTTGAAAAAAAGGTAAAGGATGTAGTGGTATCCAACAGGCTTAAAGATTCTGTTTCCTGTCTGTCCGGCGATGACTATGGCATGAGTGCTTACATGGAAAAAATCATGAAAGCCTCGGGCCAGAAAACACCTGAACAAAAACGGGTGATGGAAGTCAATGTGAATCATCCTGTTATGGGCAAGATGAAAGAAATTTTTGAGACAGACACCACCAACCCTGTTTTAAAAGACTATAGTGATCTTCTGTTTGATATTGCCGTCATCAGCGAAGGCGGAAAACTGGATAATCCCTCAAGATTTTCCAAACAACTGGGAGACCTTATGGCCAAGTCCATATGATCATTTTCCTTGAAACCCTTGGATGCTCAAGAAACCAGGTTGACAGTGAAATCATGCTGGGAAAACTTTTGGCTGCGGGTCATTCGATAACGGATGACCCGCACCTTGCCCAGGTGATTATTGTCAACACCTGCGGATTTATATCAAC
>JACNHV010000363.1:1895-35877 GCA_014383445.1 Candidatus Desulfobacula maris
ACTTGTTAAAAAAGGGGTTAAAGAAATTATTTTAACAGCTGAAAATACCACTGATTATGGTCAGGATTTTCAGGATGAGACTCGATTGGAACACGTTCTTGCTTCTCTTGCTACCACTCTTGAAAAAGAACACGCAAAGGCAAATACATGGATACGATTTTTATACACCCATCCAGAAACATTGAGCGCGCCCATCATAAAGGCTGTAAAAAATCACAAAAATATCTGTTCATACTATGATGTTCCTATCCAGCACGCTGCTTCAACCATATTGAAAAAAATGGGCCGTCCCTATACCCGTGAAGATCTTTATGTTCTTTTTAACACCATCCGAAAAATAGATCCCAGGGCAGCTTTAAGAACAACCCTTATTGTAGGGTTTCCTGGTGAATCAGAAGATGATTTTAAACTATTGCTGGCCTTTATTAAAGATATCCGGTTTGATCACCTGGGTGTATTCACCTATTCAGACTCTGATGATCTTAAATCTCATCTTTTAAAAAACCATGTCCCTTCCAATATAGCCCAAAAAAGGCATGACCTGCTCATGGCAGCCCAGGCAGAAATTTCAGTATCAAAAAATGAAAAATTAGTAGGCAAAACCTTTGAAGTCCTTATTGAAGAAAATCCTGAACAAGGCGTATACATAGGCAGGACAAGATTCCAGGCTCCGGAGGTGGATGGGGTTACATTTATTTATGCCAATGGGCTTGAAATCGGCACCTTTGTTAAGGTAATAGTTACAGATGCGTTTGAATATGATATTGCCGGAGAGATTGCATGACAAAAGGGTTAAAACAAAAAATTATTGAGCAAGTGGATACAGATCTGGAAAAAGTGGAAATTGCCCTTGAGCATCACTTGAATCCTAATCTTAAGCTTGTTAAAGAGATTGCTTCCCACCTTCTTTTCAGTGGTGGGAAAAGGCTGCGACCTCTTCTGATGATTCACAGTGCCCGGGCTTGCGGTTATAATACTGGTTTTGAAATAACGTTTTCCATCATTTTTGAATATCTCCATGCTGCCTCTCTTTTACATGATGATGTAGTGGATGAAGCAGATACCAGACGTGGCAAAAAAGCTGCCCACACAAAATGGTCTGCTCCCCAAGTGGTACTGACAGGAGATTTTCTTATGGCCAGTGCCCTTGATATTGCAGCAAAAACAAGAGAACCTGATATCATCTCAGTCATTGCAAAAATCACCCAGGATATGTCCCAGGGGGAAATAGACCAATTAACAAAAAAAGGAAAGCTTGATCTTTCTGAAAAAGAATACCTTGAAGTCATTGAAAGAAAAACCGCTGTTTTGATCCAGGGCGCCTGCCAGTGCGGCGCCATCCTTGCAAAGGCCAATAAAGAAAAAGAAGATGCCTTGAGCCAATATGGATTTCAATTAGGAATGGCCTTTCAGATGGCTGATGATCTTTTAGATTACACGGCATCTGCCAAGGAGCTGGGGAAAAATCCCGGGGCAGATATGCGGGAGGGAAAACTCACTTTGCCTTTGATCCACAGCCTTGCCAATGCATCCCTAAAGGATAAAGAATGGATGGAAACTGCCATAACTGCACCAGAGTTTAATCTGGAACAATTTGAAAAATTAAAAAAAAAATTATATAAGTACAAGGGAATTGAATATACCCTGAAAAAAGCACAAGACCATGTAACAAAAGCAAAGGCATGCCTGGATGGATTTCATGATTGCCAGTCCAAACAGCTTTTGTGCCTGATTGCAGATTATTCCATTGAAAGAAAGGTATAAGAAAGATGTTAAAAAAAATAAACTATATTGGTTTCATTGTTTTATTCATAAGTATCCTCTTCATATCTGAACCCTCATCTGCAGCCAGCGATTCCAGTATATTAACGGGTGTGACCACGGGCAAAAGACAAATTATCAATCACAATCTTCAGCAGGCCAAGCAAAATGCAGTATCTGAAGCATTAAGGGCTGCCGTTCAAAATGCCTTTGCAAAAGTTGTATCGAAGCAGGCCCTTGCATCAAACCTTGATTTTTTTTACAATCAGGTGCTTTCCAATTCTTCAGACTATATTGTTACCTATCAAGTCCTTGGTGGAATTGAAAACAAAGGCCATTATCTTGTTGGCGTGGAATCAAAAGTGGATATCCTTAAGCTTGAAAAGACATTGACTGATGCCAGGATAATCAATGCCAATAAGGACAAGCCTGTAATACTTTTTTTTATAGCAGAAAAGACACCTTCAGATCTTCTGCCCAAATACTGGTGGGGGAAAAATCCAATTCCATACCAATCCCTTACAGAAAAAATTATTATTGATAAAATGCTCCAGGATCGGTTCATTATAACGGGTAATGACCGGGAACGCCCAGATCCTTCTTTTTATAATATTACCTTTGATTCAATTTATGATGTAGCTGCTGCCAAAGATCTAGGCAAAAAAATGGACGCAGATATGATTGTTTTTGGAAAAGCAGTCTCAGCAGAAGCCACAAATATAATGGGACAAGAAAAAACCTTTAATGCCCAAATCAACCTGGATGGATACACCCTTGAAACAGGAGAAAAAGTTGTTACTTCCCAGGTTCAGGCTGTGGCCAAAAGTGATATGGACATTGAAGGAAACATTCAAGCCCTTTTTAAAGCAGCCAATCTGTCAGCCGCTGATCTGAGTGAAAAAATGGATGTCTACTGGACCCGGTATTTGAGAAAAGAACACTCCTTTGATGTAACAATAAAAGGAGAAAACTTTCTGCCCCGGTTTATTGCCTTAAAACAAGAATTTCAACAAATGCCCGGGATTGAAAACATGCAGCCCAAAGAGATGGGGTCAAACTATGCTGTCATGCAAATTTTTTATAAGGGACAATCATCTCAGTTTGCCGATGCCGTTATGCTGAAAACCTTTGATTCTTTCGGGCTGGAATTTTCAGATATAACTGATAACTTTGTTACCATTACATTTATTGAAAAATAAGCAGTATCTTTGTTTGATAATACGTTTCAGGGGAAAATACTGCCTGTAATAAAAAAACAGAATACAAAAGAATTAAGCCCACGTTTTTCTTGACACAAACCAGGGCTTTTGTTATTAAAGACATACGATTCAGGCGCGTAACTCAGTTGGTAGAGTGCTACCTCGACACGGTAGAAGTCAGCGGTTCAAATCCGCTCGTGCCTACCATAAATAATAAATAATTGTTTAGCCCATTAAAAGAAGTTATCTCAAAGCCCTGTCTGATGGATATTTGCAGGAGGTTAAGCGTTTAGCATCGAAACAAATATCCATCAGACAGGGCGGTTTCAAGCATAAGAGCTGAATAGTTACAAAAATAAAAGGATTTAACTTGAACAAAAGTTAAATCCTTTTTTATTGTTGTTTTTATCTTTTAATTTCAGGGCAGAGTGATTTCTCCATCCTCTATGAAGAAAGTCCTGGGCATCAGTTTGAAATTTTTTTAGCTAAAACACAATCAATATGGTATGCTTAATCTGCTGATGGAATCAGAATAATAAAAAACAAAGGGGGAATAAAAGTGAAATCTGGATGGGTGCTTTTGCTGTTCTTTTCATTATTCCTTGGTTGTGGAGATGATGAATCTGTCATTAGGGTGGATTTGACTGCAAAGGAACAGGTGATGATTAAAGAAGAGCCTGAAGTCATAACCTATGCCTATCTCCCCCAATATTCCCATACTATATCCCACACCCGTCATCATTCCCTTATCCAGTATTTACGAAAAGAAACCGGGCTGAATATCAAGCAGATATTTCCAGATACATTTGATGAGCACATGAAAATGGTGGGACAAAAAAAAATTGATATTTCATATTCCAATCCTTTTATTTATATAAAAATTGCCCATCGATATGGAGCACAGGCCTTTGCCAGAATTGTGGAAATGAGCGGCAAAGAAAATTTCAGGGGGCAGATTATCTGCCGGGCAGATAATTCATCCATCCAGACCCTGTCTGATTGCCGCAACAAAAGATGGATTGCCGTGGATTCAACATCAGCAGGTGGATATCTATATCCCCTGGGCCATTTCATAGACCATGGCTTTACAAAAATGGATTTTAAAGAGATTGTCTTTGCACCTGGTCCCGGAGGAAAGCAGGAAAAAGTTGTTCTTTCCGTTTTTGCCGGGAAATATGATATTGGCACCATCAGGGAGGGCACCCTGGATGTTGTGTCAGATAAAATTGATATCAATAAGATAAGGGTCATTGCAATGAGTGATCCCTATCCGGGATGGGTCTATGCTGCCAGGAAAAATCTGGATAAAAAAATCGTGAAAAAATTAAAACAGGCCTTTGAAAAACTTGATTTTAATAATAAGAATCATCGTGAAATATTAGAAGCTGCAAATTTTATTAAGGTGATAGCGTCTGCTGATTCAGATTTTGACTCTGTGCGACAATTAGCTGTCAGGGTTGGTATGAGGCTTGAGGAATAAGGGAATGACATAAATAAATGAAGCTGGGATTTCGTGGTAAAATATATTTGGGATTTTTTTCTTTGCTCCTGATCCAGGGGTTTGTCACCTTCTTCTGGGTCAGCCAGGTCATGAAAGACTCCATGCTGGAAGAAATAAAAAACCAGGGGGTCTCAATAGGAATAGGCCTTTCCGCCCGCATGGTAGAGCCTATGCTGGCTATGGATTTTTTAAGGATGAAAGTCCTTGTGGATGAAACCGTTCAACTTGAAAATGGTATATTTTATGCTTTTGTCCTGGACGGGAAAGGCAATCCTCTTATCCATACATTTAAAGAAGGTTTTCCAGTTGAGCTTAAGACTGCAAACCATGTTTTAGACAGCCAAAAAGGATCTATGCTGCTTCTGGACACGGGGGATCACTTGATTTTTGATTATGCAGTACCTATTTTTATCAATGACAACAGATTGGGAACCTTGAGACTGGGCCTTTTTCAGACACGGGCGGAAAAAGCAGTTAATAAAATTATGATTTCCACTATTATAACCATAATTTTGGCAATACTCATGGCAGGTGTTGTCGGAACCCTGTTGCTCAATCCTGTAACAAAAAGCATTAAAAAACTGCATGATTCATCAGAACAGTCATTAAGGGGAAATCTTGATGTCAGAACGGCCCCGATGCTGAAAAAAAACTGCTGGGATATTATGCAATGCAATCAAAAAGAATGTCAGGCATATGAAAATAAGCATCACCGGTGCTGGTATCTGGCTGGAACCCTTTGCTCGAGCTGTGTTGAAGGAGAATACGCTAAAAGAATTGACTCCTGCCAGCAATGCCAGGTTTATAAACAATGTTCAGGAGATGAAATTCAGAGTCTTGCAGAAAGCTTTGATGCCATGACCCTGTCTTTAAAAGGAAATTTATCTGATCTGAAAAGTGCTGAAAGTATTCTGAATGAACAAAAAGCTCTGCTCCAGACAATTTTGGATGCAATACCGGATTTCATATCCCTGCAGGATAATGAAGGCCGTTATGTCTCAGTGAACAGGGCTTTTTGTGAAATGCTAAATAAAAACAAGGAAGAAATTGTTGGAAAGGCTAACCATGATTTGTTTCCCCTGGTCCAGGCAAAACAGTATAACAATGAAGATAAAAACGTTCTTAAAACAAGAATCCCCCTTGTTAAAGAAAATAGAGTGGCTGGTTCAAAAGGAACAAAGTGGCTGCATGTGGTAAAAATTCCTGTTCTGGAACCCACCGGCCATATCAAAGGCCTGGTTTGCAGCGGCAGGGATATTACTGAACTTAAACTTGTCCAGGAACAGCTTACCCATGCTCAGAAAATAGAATCCGTTGGACGTCTGGCTGCCGGAGTCGCCCATGAGATCAACACCCCCCTTGGTATTATTCTTGGATATGCCCAGCTTTTGCTTGAAGATGTTGAAAAGGACGGGCAGATTTATAAAGATGTGGCAACCATTGCCAAGCAGACAAAACTTTGCTCCAAAATTGTTGCAGACCTTTTAAATTTTTCCCGCTCCAGTCAAAAAAATATAACAAACTTTAATATTAATGACGCCATCAAAGAAGTCCTTTCCATGGTTGAACATACATTCAGCCTGAACCATGTTATTATTAAACATGACTATGATGATAAAAATTCTTTATTGATGAAAGGGGATAAAGAGAAATTAAAACAGGTATTTCTCAATCTTTTGAACAATGCATTTGATGCCATTGAAGAAAATGGCAGCATAATCATTAACGCTGGATTTGGAAAAACGCAAAATGAAATAAAAATATCCATATCAGATACGGGTTGCGGAATTTCCAAAGATAATATAGAAAAGATATTTGAACCATTTTTTACCACCAAAGGCCCGGGTCAGGGAACGGGACTTGGGTTGTCCGTTACATTTGGCATTATAAAAGAGCATAACGGAACCATTAAAGTCTATTCTCCTCCGTTATCAGAAAATAAAGAAAGTGGGGGAACACAATTTATTGTTGCGTTGCCCACGGGATTAAATAGTATAAAGGGAGAACTAAATGGCAAACATTCTCGCACTGGATGATGTACTGGATGCAGCAAACCTGGTTAAAAGAATTCTTGAGAGAAAAGGGCATAAGGTTACTCCTTTTACGGAAGAAGAAGATGCCATCTCATTTGTGGAGTCCAATGAGGTTGACCTGGCTATTCTGGACATCAAATTAAAAAAAATGAGTGGAGTTGAAGTCCTGGAGGAATTGAAAAAAAGGTCGCCGTCCATTCGGGTCATCATGCTGACTGGATACCCCACCATAGAAACGGCCAGGGAGTGTTTAAAACTGGGTGCCGGTGAATACTGTGTAAAACCCATTGATAAAGATGAACTTGAAGAAAAGGTGGCGCAAGTTCTTAAAAATTCATAAAAATATGAAACCAGGGAGGTCTTGCCTCATTTAGGATAGTTTACTTTTACCCCTTCAGCAAGATCAATCTCAATTTACCGGGTTGCCAGAGGAGGACTTTCCTTTGCTGACTGGATCTTCAGCTGACTTCTGAATATCCACGATCTTTACATCACCCACATATTCCTTTGCCTCGTATTTGGTAATCCTGGTCATCTTTCGTGTGAGTTCCGACACAATATTGAGGTTCCGGATAATCGTTTTAAGATCATCCTGCATCTGGGGTTCATTAAGATCATCAAGAACCAGCTGGGCTGTGCCAAGTGCTGAAAATACAGGAGTGTTTAGTTCATGAGCTGCAGCTCCAGCCATTTCTAAAACACCCTGAAGCCGTTCTTTTGTCCTGTGTTCTTCTCTAAGCTGAATATGGGCGGTCACATCCCTGATCGTTAAGATAATGAAGTCGATCCCCTCTTTTTTCCCAAATGCTGAAACAGATGTGGCCCTCTCTTCCAGGTATTTTTCTTTGGTACCTGCTTTGCTCTGCCTTATACAGGCAGTTGTCTTTTTTCCTTTTTCAATATGCGTTAAGGGGCAGTCATCAAGGTTACAGACTTTGATAACCTTATGACAAGGTTTACCAATAATTTCATTTTCCTTCAGGTCATTGTTCTCAAGAAAGGCATGGTTGACCATGGTAATGCGATGATCAAGGTCTATTACGAGTAATTCAGCATAAAGACTGTCAATCACCATCTGAAGAAAATCCTCGTTTTGTTCCAGCTCTGTTATGAGTTTTGTTATTTTACCGTAATTTTTCGCATTCTGGATCGCAATTCCACCCTGCTCTGCAACTGCCGTGGCAAAATTGATTTCAGCATCTGAAAAATCCCGCCTCTCAGAGGTAAGAAGCCTGAGCACCCCTATAATTCTTTTTTTCACAACAATAGCGACTGCCAGAATACTGGCCACCCCTTCTTTTTTTGCATTTTCCTGAAAACTTATCCTTGGATCAATGGTTGCATCATGAATGATCACAGGCTCGCCCATCATTGCCTGGTGGGTGCTAAGTTCGTCGTCAATGGAACCACGGCCAAGATATTCTTCGCTCAAGCCAGAGGCAGCCACCAGATTCAAATGTCCTTTCCCTGGATCAAAGAGCCTTATGGTGCACCCTTTCAGGTTCATGACTTCAGGAATTTTGGCAACAATAAAATCAAGCACCTCCTGCAATTGAAAAGTGGAATTAAGGGCCTTGCCGATTTCTCCCAAGCTTTTAAGATATCGGATCTGGCGGTTTTGCTCCTCATAAATTCTGGCATTTTCAATGGCAATACCGCATTGTTCAGCCAGGGCCGCAACAAATTCAATTTCATTGTTTTTAAAAAGTCGCGGGGTTTTTGTGAGCAGCCTTAAGACCCCGCCAATCTCTGCCTTCATGATAATAGGAGCAACCAGAATACTTTTTATTCCTTCTTTAAGAATGGCTTCAGGATGCTGAATATGGGGATAGGACACAGCATCACAGATGGCCACAGGTGTTCCGGCCAGGGCTTTTGTGACACTCTTTTCAGCGTCTATGGGACCCCGGTTGAGATATTCTTTGCTAAGGCCGTGGGAAGCTACAAGAAGAAGATGCTCCCCTGCCGGGTCAAGCAGTCTTATGGTTGCGGCATCAACACCTAGAACCTCTGGCACTTTTTGAACAATCACATCCAATACTTTTTCTACGTCAAGGGTGGATGTGATCATATTGGTCACCTTCTGAAAAAGGTGAAGGAAATCTATTGTTTTATTCGGCATTTTTTTATCATATATAGTGTTAAAATTTTTGTAATTGTTCAGCCTGTTAAAACAAGTTATCCCACAGCCCTGTCTGATGGATATTTGCAGGAGGTTAAGCGTTTAGCATCAAAACAAATATCCATCGGACAGGGCTGTTTCAAGCATAAGAGCTGAATAGGTACAAATTTTTTTAGTCCTTTTTTATTTTTTTTCAATGTCAGCCATATAGTGAAAATATTTTTGAACAAATTTTCCTGAAATCGTATCTGCCATGGAAAACCTAAAATCAATATCTGGTAAAAATTTTCCGGAAAAAGCCAAAAATAAAGTTTGGGAAAGCTCAAAAAGCATATCCTGGATTTCATTTTTATCTGCTGAAAACTCAAGTGCTCCATAAATCCTGCATCTTGCAGGCCGTATATCATATACTTCACAACCTTGCCCCCCATTAAAGGGGCATAGCAGTCTTTCTTTTTTATATGTTTCAACTGCTCTTTTGATCAACACTTCTCTTTGAGCTGATGTAAAATGCCTGTTCATTTTATAGTGAAGGTAAAGGACTTCTATCAGTTGGATATCAAAACCTTCACCACAACAATTGTGCTCTGCCTTGCCGCATTGAATATAGGCATCATCTTGTTGCCTTTGAATTTCTTTATCAATATTTTTAATCAAAGCTTCATAATCAGAAAAAAAAAGGCTTAGATCAACCCTGTTTTTAATTTCCAAAGACGGTTCCCGGATTTTCAGTGTGCCTGATTTTTTACCATATTTTTTTAATAATTTCCACTGACCATAATTGGAAGGATTCGCGTTTGAGAACTTTAATTTTTTTGAAGCTGCCTTAAGGGAAAGACCTTTTCGAATCATGTAGGAGCTAACAAAGGTTCCAGTCCTTCCAATCCCGTGGCGGCAGTGAACCAGCACTTTTTTCCCCAGATAAATGGCTTCATCAAGCCAGGACAAGGCCTTTTCCATGTCTTCCATTTTTGGAATATCCTCATCCCAAATAGGAAGGTAATACACTTCAAATCCTGAAGATGCTTCAAGATCATGAAGGTCACTGAATTCAGCGCAAAGGTTGACAATGGCATCAATACCCAGGGCTTTTATGTCATCAAGCTCAGTATAGGACATGGGAGCATATCCCACGGCAAGGTTATCTGTGATCCATTTTATGGGGTATTGGGACATCTTAAGTTCCTTCTAACGGGTGTTATGGATTCTCATTTTCAACAGCCGACCTGAAATCATACCTGCCGTTCATAAAATCATCAACCAAAAGTTCTAATCCCGTATTTTCTTTAAGGTACATATCCATGAGTTTTGTAGCACCTAAAAGTCGTCCAATCATATCCAGTGTTTCTTTCATGGTTTTTAATGACCCGTGCTTGAATTCTGCATCAACAAGATCTGATTTAATTTCAACCATAAATCCCAGCCGAGTTAAAATTTCTTTAATAAAATTGGCCCGAAGGGACCGCCCGACAGGACTGCCCCCTCCACCGGAAAACCTGAAAAGAATATAATTATCTTCTTTTGAAGAAGAGCATATGGTATCCAGGATGACAAAATGATATCCAAATCTGAAATTTACATTCAAATACTCTTTTGACAGAACGGCATAGCTTCCAAACTGTGGGGAATCCGCACTGATGATGCCCCCGGCCATAACGATCCTGTCATATTCCTCCCAGTCAAAATGACTGGTTTCAGCCCAGGATATTTTTGGGTTTAAAAGTCCTTTTAATACTGCGTTCATGGGAATGCTGGCAATATCGTCAGGTTTTAAAAAATTCCCATTCTTTTGGTCATAATTCTTTGAATACTCTTTAATTCCCTGACCCACATCAAGGACATAAAAGAGCATAGGTATCTTGGAGATGAGTTTTTTTGCCCCTTTTTTCCGGCTGCCTTTTCTATTACCGATTAAAAACATCTCTTTCATAGCGGTTTCATGGGTAAACCGGATAATATCATGGAGAGACCTGCATCCTTCCGGCACAAAAGATGCGGAGGCAGGATTTGTAAGTTTTAATTTGGCGCAAAAATTAATCACATACCGTAGTTTTACCATAAAAGAACTGTCTGTAAAAAAATCCTCTTTTGGTCTAGTCTTTTCCAATAACGCTTTTACTATTCCCTTGTATACGATGCCTTTGTCAGCATCCACTGTCACAAGGCTTCCCTGGGCAAGATCCTGAAAACCATTTTTCAGGTTTACAATGGCTGGAACCCCATATTCCCTGGCAATGGATGAAAAATGGCTGGCATGGCTGCCAGTGCCGATAATAATAGCTGTCATTTTTTCTATTGCTATAACAAATTGAGGCAGAGCATGTTTGACCACAAGCACTGATCCATCCGGGATATGGGCTATTTGCGACAATTGTTCAAGTCTGTAAACAGGACCTGCTCCTGCGCCCTGGCAGACAGCCTCACCTCCTGAACAAATTATTTTATTTATAATTTTGTTAGCAATTTTATTTTTTGGGGCCTGGACCTTTTTTGCATTGTTTTGTATTTGAGCTGAATGGATATTCAATGGTCTTGACTGGAGGATAAAAAGCCTGCCAGTTTTATCCTGGCACCATTCAATATCCTGGGGCTGCTTAAAATGCTCTTCAAGAAAAATTCCCCATTTAGCAAGTGTTACAGCAGATGGTTCATCAAGAGAAATAAGATCTTTTTTGGCTTGATTTGTATCCTTTATCCGGGTTTGAATCTCTGGCTCTAAAACCATCTGTTTTAGTTTGGTGGTAATTTTTGTGCTGATGATGTTATCAGGATCTTTTTTTGATATCTTTATAACATCCGGCGATACTTCCCCTTCCACTAGCAGCCCACCCTGCCCCCAGACTGAATGGATCAATAAATTGTCACAAAGAGCTTCTTCAATATCCCGGGTATACATCACGCCAGATGATTTTGAATCAACCATTTCAAGAACCAGTACTGCCATGGGAGTATCATGGTCCATTATCCCATGGCTGATTCTGTAAAAGAGTGCCTGGGCAGAATATTTGCTGGCAATGATCTTTTTATATCCCTTTAAAATATTTTTTTTATTTACATTTAATATGGTTTGATACTGACCGGCAAAGGATGCTTTTCCATCCTCTTTAACAGCACTGCTTCGAAGCGCAACCCTGAAATTGATTTCATGGCTCTGGCTAAGATCATTTATGGCATTGGTGACAGCGATAGCAATATCTTCGGGTACAATGGCATTTAATATGAGTTGCTCAATTTCAAGGGCTGTCTGTTCCAGGGATAAAGGATTGCTGATATCGACAGTAGCCAGTTTTTCATTAATTGGTTCTCGTAAATCATTGACCTCCAGAAAAAAATGAAAGGCATTGGTTGTAATTACAAATCCATCCGGGGCTGGCAAGCCAAGCTCGTTATTTAGACAGGATAAGGAGAATGCCTTTTTACCTGCCAAAGCTTCATTAAATGATGAGATTTTATTAAACTCAATGGTAAATGGAGGTGAAAATTCAAACTCTGGAGGGGCAAGCATGAACCTGATATAAAAATCAAATTTTTTAAAATAGGATTTCAGGTCCCAATAACTTGACGGGCTCATTTTTAAAAGTTCTTCAACCATTCGTAAAACGGCCGTTGCAAATTGCTCATAGGTTTTTACGACGGCCTGAAAATCATATTTTTTCCGGGTATAATAAATATCCTCCAGAGTCGCCATCAAATCATGGGCTGCCTTGTCATATTCCAGCAACTCCTTAAATGATTCGTATTTTTCCCTTAAAATAATTCCAGGAGAAAAGACCTGGTATGTCCAGTATCTGAATAAATTTTTAATTAGCATGATCTATTAAGTTTTCATAAAATTTATTGTTTTAATTTTATGTCACAACGACCTTTTAAAGGTAGCATTGAAAATAAAAGAATACAAACAGGATAATACAGATAATTGATAAAAGCAAAAAAGTTGGAGAGTTTTGTTTTTTATTCTTCAGCGCAATAAAAAAAATGCAGTGCAAAGTTTTTATTGCGCAGAGTTTTTATTGCATTTTTTAATTTAAATTATTAACTTTCATGTGAATTAATGTATTTTCAGGCATTTGAATAAAATTGGACTGAAAAACAAAGGAAGAATCAGGGTAAAAGCAGGACACTTCTCTTTTATACTTTTTAATCACTAAAAATTAATAATATAGCATTAAATTTCCAATACTTGCTTTATTAATTGAGTGTTTTTTGGAAGGATTAAACATAATGGCACGCTTATGGCAGATAGATTTTGAAATATTGTGAAATATTGCAGAATAAAGTTTGCTTTGTTCTGCAATAAAAATTTTTTCCCAGTTTGGATATAATTACAACCAGATTGGCATCAGGCATTAGTCAAGGAGTGAAAATGGCAGAAAAAACCTGTCCCGTTCGACAAACAGTTATTTATCTTTCTGAACAGATCAGTTCAGGATCTTTAACAGATCCCAGGGGAAGGAGAATCTCTGAACAGATTTTGCACTTGGCCGAAGAGATTGCTGAGGGTGCGGCGAGTACGGATCATCTTTCAGCCATTGATTCTCTGGTTGAAGAATATTTTTATGCCAAAAGTCCTTTGCAGAACCAGGAGACGGGCAAGACCTTAAAAGGGATACTGGATGAACATAGAGAAATCTTTCAAAGCCATATTGAATCAAAGAACTGCCCTTCCCATGATTGTGGAAAACTTGCTCCTTCACCCTGTCAGATGGCATGCCCGGCCGGGATTGATGTCCCCACTTACCTTAGTCTGATCGCTGAAGGAAAAGATGTCCAGGCAATTGAAGTGATCCGCCGGGATAATCCATTACCATGGGTCTGCGGACTTGTCTGCACAAGACCATGCGAAATGATGTGTGTCCGTGCCAGGATTGATACGCCAATATCCATTAAATTTTTAAAAGCCTTTGCAGCTGAAAGGGCAATGTCGGACAGGGCCTATAAAAATCCAGAGAAAAAGGATTTTAATGGGAAGAAAATCTGTGTTGTCGGTGCCGGTCCTGGCGGACTTTCTGCTGCCTATTATCTTGCACTGATGGGATACGGGGTAAAGGTGATTGAGGCTCTGCCCGTTCCCGGGGGTATGCTCATGGTGGGAATTCCCAGATATCGACTGCCAAGGGAAGTTATTGACAGGGAAGTGGCCATGATTGAAGATCTTGGAGTTGAAATTTCCTATAATACCCGGTTTGGCAAAGATGTCACATTTGAAGGATTAAAAAAAGAAGGTGTGGATGCCTTTTTTATTGCCATTGGTGCCCATAAATCATGGGACCTTGGTATAAAAGGGGAAAAAGATTTTCCAAAGGTTTTTGATTCAATTAAATTTTTAAAAGATGTGGCTCTGGGCGACCACCATGTGCCTGGGAAACATGTGGTAGTGATCGGTGGCGGAAATGTTGCCATTGATGCAGCAAGAACCAGTCTGAGATTGGGAGCTGAAACTGTTACCATTGCTTACAGGCGATCCAGAACCCAGATGCCGGCAGATATAGAGGAAGTTGAGCAGGCAGAAGAAGAAGGCATTGAATTTGCTTTTTTAACTATTCCCAAAGAAATTGTTGGTGAAGACAATGTTATTACGGGGCTTGAATGTATAAAAGCCGAGTTGATCAAGAAAAAAGGATCTGACAGACTGGCACCGGTTCCCATCCTTGGCAAGGACTTTACCATCACAGCAGATGCCGTGATCAGTGCAATTGGGCAATATGTGGATGATGATGGCATGGAAGCCTTTGACCTTGTGAACTGGACCCGGAGGGGCACCATAGAAGTGAATCATGCCAGTATGGAAACAACCATGCCGGGCGTATTTGCAGCAGGGGACGCTGTATCAGGTCCTGCAACAGTGATTGAGGCCATTGGCGGCGGAAAAAGAGCAGCAGACGCCATAGACCGCTATCTAAATGATATCCCCCAGCCCAGGATGCCAAAGATACCAGTCAGGCATACGATTGAACGTCCCATTGAAATGTCTTCCAGCCGTAAAATGACCCTGAAACGTCCTGAAATGCCTATGTTGAATGTGGACCGCCGGCGAACAATGTTTCAACAGGCAGAGCTGGGGTATGATGAAGAAAGTGTCCGCCAGGAAGCAGCCAGGTGTCTTCGGTGCGATATCTGTCGAAGATGTGCCAAATGTGTTGAGATCTGCCGGGATAAGATGGGGATTGATGCCCTGCAATTCGGATATATGGATTTTGATAACCCTGCTGAAACAGACTTCAGGGCAACAAGTGAAAAATGCATTACCTGTGGGGCCTGTGCGGCAAATTGTGAAAACAAGGCCATTATCATCGAAGAAAAGGATGACCTAAGAATGCTGAAGCTTTGCGGCACAATATTGAATAAACAGAAAATTCAATATTGTGAAGAATGCAACGCCATTCTTCCTTCCATAGAGTATATGCAGTATATCTCCCAAAAAACAGGAGATATAACAAAGGTTATTGAAAACCGGCTTTTGTGCAACAATTGCCAGCGTAAATTGAGTGCAAAGAATAATATTGCTACACAGCCTGCTGGCCCCAAATAAATAAAAGGAAACCATCATGCAATTCCAGAGAGGAAATAAAATCGAGGTGTATAGAAAATCAGAGGATGAAGCCTGGGAGCCTTATATGGATGATTTTGTCGGGCTTCATGGGCTTGTAACTGACCCGGATACCACCATCAATGATCCAGATGCTTTAATTGAGGTCAGTATTGAGGATAAAGGCACCCATCGGCTGCCCCAGGATTGCTTAAGACTTATTGGTTAATCTTATGATTAGCTTTGCCATAAATTTTGTCGGGTCATTTATGGAAAATGGCTTTTCACTCAATATTTATGATTTGTTTATTTATATGGCTGTATCAGGAATCACAAGTTATCTGGGGGCAAAACTGGCCATCAGGTATTTTAATTTATAATTGTTACGTATATTTTTAAAAAGGAGAATCAAATGAAAAAAATTGTTATGTGTTTCATTATGATGACGCTGGTTTTACTCTTTACAGTGTCAGGGTCTTTTGCTGCAAACTCAATATCGGCATCTTCCTATAAGGCAGGAGATGTGGTTGAGATTAAAGGCAAGATCGCACCGGGCCAGGATCTGTATATTGCCATTGCCCAGCAGGAAATGTTTTCACCAAACGACACCAACGGTGTTCATGAAATTAAAAGGTTTAAAAGCGATAGTAAAAAGAGCGGGTTTTCTCTGGATACAAAAATTCCGCCCCTTTATTATCTGATCACCAATGCACCGGACAAATTCGGTAAAGTAGACAAGAAAAAATTTGGCGGCCCTTCAGTTCTTTTGAAAAAAGGCCAAGGCCTTTACAGCACCACCATGTTCTATCTGAATAAGAAATTATCTGATGTTGATGCAACTGCCCGGGGTATGCTCGGACCCATCAAATCAGACGAACAATGGAATTTTCTCAGATATGCCAATGAAAGTAGTTATGGTATCAATACCATTACCAAAGAGGGTAGCAAAAAAGGGAAAATAGATATTTTTTCAAGATCTGTCATTACTGACAAGTCCAGCGGCAATTACTGGGATAAAGGCACATCTATAAAACTTGATAAAGCAACTGGTGAATTTACAGCTTCCTTTAAATCCTTCAGGCATACCCCTCCTAATACCAAGTTTGATGTGTATGTAAATAGTGCAAAAATTGGAGATTATACACTGGAGAAAAACGGGTTCTGGATGTCCAAGGGTTACAGATATATGAATCCTTTATGGATTGTCATCGGTGCTATTCTTGTGGGAACTTATTTTTCCATGATCGGTGCAGCCGGTGGTATGCTCATGGCGGCTTTCCAGGTGTTGTTTGTCAGCACTGCAGGCCCTGTGGGTATCAATGCTGCCAATGTTTTAAAGCCTTCCAATATAGCCCTGACCCTGTTTTCCCCATTGGGAGCTTTCTGGCGGTATGCAATGGTTGAAAAACGTGTTGCATGGCCTGTGGGGATCTCCTTTGGCCTGGGTATTTTTATCGGTTCCATCTGGCTGGGAAAATATGTTTCAGCCCTTCTTCCCATGAAAGCTTACCAGGAATGGCTGGCTATTCTGGTGCTTATCATGGGCATCAAGACTTTGATGGAGATGACTCCCAAGGCCATGGATAAAAGAAAAAACATCAAGGCCATGACCCAGAAATTTAATAAAGAGGTTGCTGCAGCAAAAGCTGAAGGCCGTTCTGCACAAATGGGCAGTATTGAGCCTGTAAAAACTGGTCTGACGGATTACAGATTTAAATTCTGGGGTGAAGAATTCCAGATCAACCCATTGCTTTTTGCATTCCTTGGTATTTTCATTGGTATAGTATCCAGATCCTTTGGTATAGGCGGCGGATTCCTTCTGGTACCTGCCATGACCACTTTGGCTGCTCTTCCAATGTATGTGGCAGTTCCCATATCTTTGATCGGAACCTGCTTTTCCAGTATCGGTTCATTTATCGGATATCTCGTGGCAGGATACCTGCCTGACATGACTCTTGGTATTTCTATTATTATTGGCGGATTTGCCGGTGGTATGCTTGGCAGTCGTGCCCAGAAAATGTTCTCTGAAATGACCTTAAAGGTTGTTCTTGCGATTACATTGTTCTTCTTATTTTTCAGATTTTTCAAGATTGAAATATGGATCTAAATATTCACCGATAACCATGAGTTGCACGCTCGCAACAAAATGGGTAGGGTTTTACCCTGCCCATTTTGGGCTTGCAGGCAAAACAATATTAAGCTCAATATAATCCAGGATTAGTATAAGGTTCTGTGGATTTGGAGGAATTAAATGGAAAAAGAAGTATATAGTTTATGTTTTATGTGCTCGATAAGATGCCCCATCAGGGTGCTTGCCAAGGATGGCCAGGTAACGTGGATTGAAGGAAATCCCCATGTGCCTGGAATGGAAGGAAGCCTCTGTCCACGGGGTGTTGCCGGGATTAATATGCTTTATGATGATCAAAGGGTACAGTCACCCATGATCCGCATTGGTGAGAGGGGCTCTGGACAATGGCGCAAGGCAACCTGGGATGAGGCCCTTGATTTGGTTGGGAATAAACTCAAAGGTATAATTGATGAACATGGCGGCCACAGCGTTGTTCTTGGGGAACGTACCCAGCTTGCAACCCATGTAAGCAAGACCTTTCTAAAAGCAATTAAATCTCCCAATCATTTTACCCATGATGCCCTTTGCAAAGGCTCGGTAAACACAGCCTGCAGGTCCCTGTTTGGCTATACAGACGGTGAGATAGGCATTGACTATAAAAACACAAAAAATATTGTTTTATTTGGCCGCAATATTTTTGAGGCAGTTGCTGTAAAAGAAGTGAACAACCTGATGTATGCCTTGGAGCATGGAGCAAAGATGACCTATATTGACCCAAGGGTCAGTATAACAGCTACAAAAGCTCACCGATATTGGATGATCAGACCTGGAACCGACCTGGCCCTTAATTATGCCCTGATAAATATTATTTTAAGTGAACGCCTTTATGATGCCGCATATGTTAATAAATGGGTACATGGATTTAAAGAACTACAGGAATTTGTCAATGATTACACTCCAGAATGGGCAGAAAAAGAAACCGGTATCTCTGCCAATGAAATTATAGACTTTGCAAGAGAAATCAGCCGGGATAAACCCAATGTGATTTTTCACTTTGGATACAGGGGAGCCAACCATGTGAATGAGATTTATATGCGCCGCTCCATTTTGATTTTAAATGCTCTTATGGGAAGCATTGAATCACAGGGCGGGCTGTTCTTTAAAAAAGGGCCAGGAGCAGAAGGAGGCAAGCCTGCAAGAAAGCTGGTTTCCCAGGAATTCCCAAAGATTGATGTCCCAAGGTTTGATAAGGCAGGAACACCGGATTTTCCACTTCCTGATCCAGCCCATGGTGTTGGACAAATTCTGCCCTATGCTATTTTAAATGAAGACCCATACCCAATAAAAGCATTGATTGCCTATCGTTTTGATCCTTTGATGTCCATTGCAGATACAAATTTGACAAAAAAAGCTTTGGACAAACTTGATCTGATTGTCACAATTGATATCAATTACAGTGATATAGCATGGTATTCAGATGTAATTCTGCCGGAATCAACTTATCTTGAGCGTACAGACTGTGTTCAGCAGATGAATGGCCTAAAGCCCCAGATGTTTCTACGTCAGCAGGTAGTGGAGCCCCGTTATGATACATGGGATGGGGTTATGATATTAAAGCAGATTGCAGAACGGATAGGCACTGGCGAGTATTTCCCGTATAATAGTGTGGATGAGCTTGTTGACTGGCAACTGGAGGGGACTGGTTTTGTCCGGGATGATTTTAATAAAAAAGGATTTGTCGCCTATGGTAAAAAACAGATTTTCTGGGATCGTGAAGAAGGCTTAAAATTTAAGACTCCTTCAGGGAAAATTGAAATCAAATCCTCACTTCTTGAAGATGCGGGTTTTTCATCTTTTCCAGCCTATGAAAGTATTGAACCGCCACCTGAAAATAAATTCCGACTGGTTGTTGGACGTAATGCCCAGCATACCCATGTGTCCACCCAGAACAATGAGTATCTGAACTATATTTGTTCTGAAAATGAATTATGGATTAATGACAAGAAAGCTGCTAAATTAGGCATCAATAATGGTGACCAGATTAAGGTTACTTCTGCTGTCGGACAAGGGACAATAAAAGCCAAGGTAACCAATTTAATCCATCCTGAGGCTGTTTTTATGATCCATGGATTTGGACATGAGGCAAAATCTGCCAGCCGTTCTTTTGCCAAGGGTGTGTCTGATGCTTTATTGCAGGAAAATATTTATGACAAGATAGGAGGCAGTCCGGCATATCACGATACATTTATAAGCGTTGAACCGCTTTAATTAATAAAAATTGGATTTGAGAGGAAAACCATGAGTAAATATTTTATGTTGCAGGATCAGCAGAAATGTATTGGCTGCCATGCCTGCGAAATACAATGTAAAAGTCATAAAGGACTGCCTAATGGACCTAACCCCTGCCAGATCATTCCAGTGGGACCCCAGATGATTAATGATCTTCCCAGGGCATCTTTTATTTTTATGCCCTGCTTTCATTGTGAAAATCCCTGGTGTGTGTCAGCCTGTCCTACGGGTGCCATGAAACGGCGCAGCAAGGATGGTATAGTGTTTGTAGATCATAATCTTTGTGTGGGATGTAAAACATGTATTACTGCATGTCCTTGGGGAGCACCCCAATGGAATCCTGAAATCGGTAAAGTGGTGAAGTGTGATTATTGCATGAACAGGATAGATGAAGGGTTAAAACCAGCATGTGTGACAACCTGCCTTACCCATTGCCTGAATTTTGGACAGACTGAACATATGCCGTTAATCAAGCGGGAAAGGTATGCCAAAGCAATGGCTGCATCCAAAGGTGCTGCTATTCACGATTAAATTATGACAGGGGTGGTTTTTTGTTTTAAGCACCCCTGTACTAAAATAATCTCCTACACTGCTGTATTTTACAAGCGGCAATATATTTAGTATTTATTATAAAAAAATTAAGAAGGCTTGTATTCAATGGACTTAAAAGCGGTCAATGAAATTTTATCGCACTTTCCCCAAGGAAGAGGCAATTTAATTGGTATTCTCCATGAAGTGCAGAATCATTTCAGCTATCTGCCTGAAGCAGAATTAAGGCATATTTCAAAAAAAATAGATATCCCCATCACCCAGATTTACAGTGTTGCAAATTTTTATAATAGATTCAGCCTGACACCCAAGGGGCATAATCAAATCTGTGTCTGCATGGGCACTGCATGCCATGTCAAGGGTTCTGAAAAAATAATGAATGAACTTCAGGAAAAACTGCAGATCCAAAAAGGGCAAACAACGCATGATCTGCAGTTCTCACTGGATGAAGTCCGGTGTATCGGTGCCTGCGGCCTTGCCCCTGCCGTGGTGATCAATGAGGATACCCATGGATTGGTAAAGCCGAAAATGGTGGGTAAGATTTTAAGTAAATATAAACCATAAATAAAATGTGGATATAGGCTTTTAATTATGAATGCGAAAAACAACGATTCCATAGTCATCAGTGTTTGTACTGGTACCGGTGGTGTTGCCACTGGCGGGTATAAGGTTATTGATGCCTTTAAGGAAGAACTGGCAAAGATCAACTCTACAGCCAAAATAGGTCCCAGGACCCATAAAGTGGGATGCAGGGGATTCTGTGCAAAAGATGTGCTTGTAGATGTTGATATAAACGGAGAAATAGAAACCTATCAGCATGTAACAGCTGACAAAGCCCGTGAAATTGTTGCATCTCATATTCTCGGCAAAGAGCCTGTAAAAAAATGGCTGGTAAAAGAGGATTATCATAATTTCCATGACAAACAGCAAAAGCTTGTTCTGGCAGATTGCGGCAAGATCAATCCTGAATCCATTGATGAATATCTGGCAATAGGCGGATATAATAGTTTAAAAAAGTCCTTGTCCATGGAACCGGAAGAAATAATAGACATCATTAAAAAAGCCGGGTTAAGGGGCAGAGGCGGAGGAGGATTTCCTGCCGGGATAAAATGGGAAAGCTGCAGAAATGCCAAAGGAAACCCAAAATATGTGCTCTGCAATGCTGATGAAGGTGACCCAGGAGCATTCATGGACCGCTCCATTGTTGAAGGAGATCCCCATTTGATGTTGGAAGGCATGATTATCGGGGCCTTTGCCATAGGCTCTCCTGAAGGCTATGTCTACATAAGGGCAGAGTATCCCCTGGCCGTTGACAGACTCTGCCTGGCCCTTGACCAAGCCAGGGAACGGGGTTTTCTTGGAGAAAATATTTTTGGCAGTGATTTTTCATTTGATATCAAGATAGTGCTTGGTGCAGGAGCTTTTGTCTGCGGTGAGTCAACCGCCTTGATGACCTCCATTGAAGATAAGCCTGGAGAACCACGTCCCAAATATGTGCATACCACTGACAAGGGGCTATGGGGCAAACCCAGCAACTTGAATAATGTTGAAACCTGGGCCAATGTTCCCATGATCATTGAAAAGGGAGCTGACTGGTATGCATCCATTGGAACTGAAAAAAGCAAGGGCACCAAGATTTTTTCTCTGGTGGGAAAAATAAATAATACGGGCCTTGTTGAGGTGCCCATGGGCATCACATTAAGGGAAATTATCTATGATATTGGTGGAGGAATTCCCAGAAAGAAAGAGTTTAAAGCTGTCCAGACAGGCGGCCCTTCAGGCGGATGTCTGCCAGCCAGTTTTCTTGACAAGCCCGTTGATTATGAAACCCTTTATGAAGCAGGCTCCATGATGGGCTCAGGTGGTATGGTTGTCCTGGATGAAGATTCCTGCATGGTTGATGTCTCCCGGTATTTCTTGGACTTTTGCAAGGATGAAGGATGCGGCCAATGCACCCCCTGCAGGGAAGGTGTGGCCCATATGGTGAGAATTCTTACGCAAATCACTGAAGGAAAAGGCAGTCTGGCCCATATTGATCTTCTGGAAGAGCTTGCCCAAATGATCCAGGATACATCCCTTTGTGCTCTGGGGACATCTGCGCCAAACCCTGTGCTCTCCACTTTGATGTATTTTCGGGATGAATATAAAGCCCATGTGGTTGATAAAAAATGTCCGGCCGGTGTATGCAGGAACTTGACAACCTTTGTTATTGATGAAGACCTTTGTACCGGATGCACCCTGTGTGCCAGAAATTGCCCGGCAGGTGCCATTTACGGGGAAAAAAAAGAAGTCCATTTCATAGAACAGGACAAGTGCACAAAATGCCGTGTCTGTTATGACAGCTGCAAGTTTGAAGCGGTGAAAAAAGGATAGGGAGAGAATATGGCCAAGACGGTTAATTTGATAATAAATGGTAAGAAAATTAAATCTTCGGCAGGTTCAACAGTTCTTGAAGCAGCTCAGAAAGAGGGTATTTATATTCCCACCCTGTGCCACCATAATGCACTTGATCCTGAAGGGACCTGCAGGCTTTGCATTGCTGAATTCAGCGGATCAATCCGTAACTCCATAAGAATTTCATGTATTCAGGAAGTAAAAGAAGACCTAGTTGTTGAAACGGAAACCGAACGGATTAATAAGAGCAGGCGGCTTATACTGGAACTCTTGCTTGGTCGAGCCCCGGAAGCAAGTGCTGTGATAGATCTTGCTGCAAAATACGGGGTGACAAAAAGCCGTTTTCTGACCGGTGAAAGCAATGACTGTATTTTGTGCGGACGTTGCGTAAGGGTCTGCAGGGACAAGATAGGTGTCCATGCCCTGTGTTTTGTCAACAGGGGACCTGCCAGGAAAATAACAACAGCTTTTGAGAGGTTGTCAGAATATTGTATTGGATGCGGTGCCTGTGCCAATGTCTGCCCGACAGGTGCCATTAAGGTAGAAGACAAGGGCGACCAGCGAAAAATTTTCACATGGGAACAGGTAACGGCCCGGTTTACCCTTGAACAATGTGAACATTGCGGTAAACCCTTTGCGCCAAAACGATATCTGGAGCTCATCAATAAAAAAGCATATAATCCCAAGGGCCTTGAATTTGTAGATTATATCTGTCCGGATTGTTTTAAACAACATGACCGTTTGTCAGATAAGAGGCGGGAAGGGGCTTTGAGGAAGGCGGTCAATAAATGGTCAGTACCAAGGGGATAATATCATCCTTAAGAAACCTGTGTCTTGTGCACTGATTTTTAGTGAAAATAAATTCAAATTAGATTCTGTGGATATTAAAATTGATGGATAGTTTTCTGGACAGAGCTTGGGAGTTAATTTATGCCTTTTTGACAGGTGTTGTGGTGTTTCTGAATACTCTGTTCTCTCCTCTTGAGGCCCTGGGCCCGGGGTTTGTAATATTTGTTCTTGCATTTATTGTCGTTATTTTCACAAGAATTATAGCGCGATTTTATGTGACCAAAAGATATGTCCATCTGGGAAAACAATTTCAACACTGGAAGGGTGTGCGGGATGAGGCCATAAAACATCCTGACAGGGAAAAAGGTAAGGCTCTGGCAAAAAATATTGACCAGGCCGAATTAAACAAGGCCTATTATGATTATTTCTTTGAAGGCTTGTTAAAGCATTTTATCGGCAATGTCCTTCCCATCTTGTTGATGGTTTCCTATATTACAACCATATATACGCCGGCAAACCTTTTAAAACGATTCGGAGAAAAATGGGTATTTTCCTTTACATTCAGGTCCTCCCAGGTAAATGTAAGCTCCCTGCTCTGGTTTGTTATTTGTCTGATCCTGTCTTTTATACTCTGGGCCGTAATAAAAAAGGTTATTAAGAAAAGATATGATAAAAAATCGTCTGCCTAGCCTTTATCTGATATTAAAACCTATGCTGGCAATAGCAGCGGCTATTTTTATTTTACTGCCCATAAATGTATCTGCCACCCAGCTTCATGCAAGCTCGGAAGGAGTTATCACCCACCAGATGGGGCACATTTTCTTTCTTTTTTCCATGCTGGTCCTTATTTTTACAGTGACAGACAAAGGCTTGAATAAACAAAAAGGCTGGCGTTTGATTCAATGCTCAGCTTTTTTTTTCATTCTCTGGAATCTGGATGCCATCACAGCCCATTTTTTCGATAACCAGATCCATGCCGTGAAAATTGAGAATATCTCCATCTGGAAAATGAGAATTATTACCAACAATGATTCATCTTTACTGGCTTGGTTTTATTATATGTTAAAACTGGATCATTTGCTATGCGTGCCAGCCATGTTGTTCCTTTATAAAGGCCTTTCAAATCTTCTTGACGTCCAGAAACAGGTAATTGTGAAAAAGGATAACTCATGACCACCTCGTTTATTCCTATACTGGCAGTAGATGTTTTAGGATCTGTGGCCGTGGTTGTCATTGCATTGCTGTCCCTTTATAAAGCCCGAATACTCAGGGAAATGGATCCTGATAATGCAGTCTTTCTTTATCTGTTGTGGATCAGTATGGGGTTCACAATTTTTTCCTTATCAAGAGCATTCGGGCATATTTTAAAACAGTTTTTAGTCCTCACATCCAATACAGAGGCCTGGCATGCCATTAGTTCCTATTCCGGGAGTGTTAATACAGTAACCTTTATGCTGGTAGGCCTGATCACCCTTTTTTTTAACCAGACCTGGAATATTAATGAAAAAATTTTTTCAAGCAGAAAAAAACTTGAAAACACCCATATTAAACTCATGGATCTGAATCAGACCCTTGAGCAAAAAGTCATTGATAGAACAGAGAAGCTCACAAGCAGCGAACATAAGTGCCGAAGAATATTTGAGCAATCTCTTGATACCATTATTGTTACGGACTATGAATTCAAGGTTATGGAGATTAATCCGGCCGGGATCGCATTGACAGGATATCCCAGGGAAGAATTGATTACTAAGAAAATGAGCGTAGGCACTTTTTTTGCCGATCCGTCTGAATGGAAAAAAATTACCAATAAGATTGCTTTAAAGGAATATATATTAAACGAAGAAGCTGAATTCTTAAGACCGGACAATGAGTCTTTACTGGTTTTGATTACGGGGAGTGTTGATTACGGCGCATTTGGATGTGCAAAATCTTACCATTTTATCATCAAGAATGTCAGTGAAAAAAGACAGATGGAGCAGCAGATTGCCCAGGCAGATAAACTTGCTGCTATGGGTGAGTTGTCAGCTGGCGTGGCCCATGAAATAAACAACCCGTTAGGAATTATTCTTGGGTATACGCAACTTTTGTTAAAAGAGGAGCCTGAACACAAAAATGATTTAAAAATCATAGAAAAACATGTGCAGAATTGCAAAACCGTTGTGTCAGATCTTCTTTCCTTTTCGCGAAAAGGATCGCCTGAGATGAGGATTGTGGATATCAATAAGGTGGTAGACGGGGTGATTAAATTTTTATCCAATCATACGGATTTTAGAAATATTGAAATGACCTTGAATCCGCATACAGGAGACAGGCTCAATATCCTTGGCAATGAGCAGGAACTGGCCCAGGTGATTATAAATCTTGTTATTAATGCCTGTCATGCAGTTGAAGGAAAAGGCAAAATTGATATTGCCACCCATAAAACTCAGCAGGACAAGATCCTGATCATGGTGAAAGATAATGGTAAAGGGGTTGAAAAAAAGAATTTATCCAGGATTTTTGATCCGTTTTTCACAACAAAACCCGTTGGGCAGGGAACAGGACTTGGTCTTTCCGTGGGATATGGTATTATTAAAAGGCACCAGGGAGATATAAGTGTAAAAAGCAGTGAAGAAAATGGCACTGTTTTTACCATCAGTCTTCCTGCTGATAGAACAAAAAAATAAGAGCGACCAGGGAATAAAAATGAAAGCAAACATACTTGTGGTTGATGATGAAAAGGACATGACAAGGCTTTTACAAAGAACTCTTGAGCCTGAAATCAATTGCAGGGTTTCCATGGCATTTTCTGCAAAAATGGCCATATCTATTCTGGAGCAGGAAGCTTTTGATCTGGTCATCTGCGATATCAGAATGCCTGGTATGGACGGGTTTGAACTGCTCAAATATATCAAAACAAATTATCCTGATTTGACAGTGGTCATGCTTACGGCTTTTGGGAATATTGAGTCTGCTGTAAAGGCTATAAAAAAAGGGGCCTATGATTTTATTTCCAAGCCGTTTGAGCAGGATGAGATCATTTTTAAAATCCAGAAAGCCCTTGAAAGAAGCCTTTTGCTAAAAGAAAATAAGCGTCTTTTAAAGGAAAAAGAGATCAGCCCTTCTCAATTGATTGGAAAAAGCGACCCCATGCAAAGGGTGTATGACAAGATCAATCTGGTTGCATCAAGTGATGTCACAGTATTGATAACAGGCGAATCTGGAACGGGAAAAGATCTGACGGCAAGATCCATTCACGCCTTGAGCCCGAGAAAAAACCAATCCTTTATTCCCGTCAGCTGCCCCACCATTCCTGAAAATATCCTGGAAAGCGAATTATTTGGATATAAAAAAGGAGCGTTTACCAATGCCACCCGGGACAAGGACGGGCTTTTTCAGGAAGCAGACAAGGGAACCATTTTTCTGGACGAAATCGGAGATATCGGGACTTCCATCCAGACAAAATTGTTGAGAGTCCTCCAGGAAAAAGAAATAAAGCCCCTGGGAGACACAAAAGTCATAAAAGTAAATGTACGAATTATTGCTTCCACCAACAGGAACCTTAAACAAAAAATTGCCAACCATGAGTTCAGAGAGGATTTTTTTTACCGGCTCAATGTCCTTCCCATTGAGCTGCCGCCCCTGAGAGACAGAATTATTGATATCCCGATCCTTGCCGAACATCTTGTGGCAAAACACTGCAAAAAACTAAAGAAAGAACCCAAAACCATATCCCGGGAAGTGATGGATCTTTTGATGAAACAGCCATGGCCCGGAAATGTAAGGGAGCTTGAAAATATTCTTGTCCAGGGAATTCTGTATTCGAAAGAAAATAGTATTGAATTGTCTGATATACCCTTAAAGGATGTAAGCAAAAAAGGGAATGGTTTTGGAAGGATTGACGGCAAAGGAATAGCTGACCTGCCCTATAAGGAGGCCAAAGAAAAAATACTCCATGAGTTTAATCACGATTATATCGGTGCCAGGCTATCCGTTTGCAGCGGCAATATCACCCGGGCTGCCAAACAATGTCATATGGACCGCCAGGCCCTGCAGCAGATCATTAAACGGTTTAATATTGATCCTGATAATTTCAGGTAACTATTCCTATGGTCAGGACTCTTGATTTAGGAAATAGTAATCTTTTTACTTTTTATGAATTAAACTCAATATTTCAAATACGTTATAGTGTGAACAATAGCAATATGGCCAAATATTGACTGGAAATTTAAGATGACACCTCAATCTTATGATTTTTTTTGGTGTCAGGAAAACTTTTTAAAGAGTTGCATAGAATCCAGTATTCATAGGCATTTCAGAAAATGGTCCCAATTTATTCCTGACACCTTCCCATCACCCCATACGCTGAGTGTCACAATATCTTCCCAGAGGTAAAGAGTCCTGATGGTATAGTGTATTTTCTGATATAGTGTATTTTCCTTTAAAAAAATAAAAATTATTAATAATGCTTGACATTTGTTTGTTTTGCTATATTATTGTCCAAGTTGCGCTGATATTAGAGATGCGCAAAAGTTTCCTCCTTAAGGTGTATATCCCAAACAATCAAATGTGGTTTGCCCCCAAAGTTAGAAGCTAGTATTTTTTATTATTTATTTAGGAGATTGCCAACATGGCTAATGGTACAGTAAAATGGTTTAACGACTCAAAAGGTTTTGGTTTTATCGAACAGGAAAACGGCGGAAAAGATGTATTCGTGCATCACTCAGGAATCAATACAACAGGTTTTAAATCCCTCAATGAGGGAGACCGTGTTTCATTCGACATCGAAGAAGGACAAAAAGGGCCTTCCGCAGCAAATGTAACCGTGATTTAGTAAACCGTTTTATTTGCGTAAAAAAAAAGTCATCGTATGACTTAAAAAATAAAGTCTCTGGATCGTTTATGGTTCAGAGACTTTTTTGTTTTTGTAAGGGTAACCCTGTCAACCGAGTATCAGACGTTGGGGATCGCACTCCTCTCTCAGTATTTTCAATTCTGTTTGTGTCGGCGGATCAGCCTGGGTTGCTTTTGAAACATCCATGATAAATTCCGTGTTTTCAAGAATTTTTTCAGGTGTGATACCCGGATAAAATTTATCCAGATACATTTTGCCCGTATCCTTATCAATCCGCATCAAACCCAGATTGGTTACCACGGCACTTACGCCTCCGGGTCTAAGTCCTGCAGCAATCCTGCTGTTTCCGCCACCAAGTTGTCCAGGGCTTGTCAGATAATCAAGTTTTTTCACAAATTTACGTTTTTCATGCTGCATAAATGCAATGCACCGGGGAACAAAGCTGGCCACGTCACACCCTCCCCCGCTTCCTGAGAACCGGATTTCAGGGGAAAAATAATCTCCAATACAGGTAGTGTTCAGGTTCCCATATACATCTATCTGGGCTGCGCCCAATATGGCAATCACCCGTTGCCCCGTTATTGGATTCTGCATGGTGGCAAAGGAATCGGTCAGCCTGGAATTTGAAGCGGCCCAGTACATGATTCGAGGATCTGCAACGGCAAAGGGCAATTCTTCCAAAAGAGAATCTATGGCCCCTGTTTCAAAAAAAATTACGCTGTCCGGGGCATTGATATTCTTGGCTGCCATGGCTGCCAGCATTGAAATTCCCGTACCGCTGAATACAATATCTCCATTTTTTATTTCTCTTGCAGCCATAATGGTCATGATTTCTTTGGGGGTATAGGGTTGAATCGTTTCCATATTAATCTCTTTTCATATTAACGGCGTAACCCGTTCTTGGATCTGCCTTAATCGCATCAATTCTTTCCTGGCCAACAATGTTTAAAAATGCTTCATGGTCTTTAACACCATAAATGTATTTATCCTGGTATTTTTTAAATTTGTCCTGATTTTTATCTTGGTCTTTTGCTGCAATTGCATATTGACGCAAATACTGAGAATCGTAGTCATAATGGCCAAAGACTGCAGAGGGATAAGCACCCAGGGGAATATGGCAGACTGCTGATACATGGATAAAAGGGATTTGATTCAAGTCAGGATTCAGTCTTAATTCTTCCTTATCAACAAGTTTTTCACATGTGACGATAACGTTTTTTGAAGCCTTTACCTGTTCGATGTCAGCAAATGGAAGACCTTGAATACTGCAGGTACCCATGGCATCAGCCTTTTGAACATGAATAATGGTAATATCAGGGTTAATGGCAGGTACCAGAACCACCTTAGATGCACCTGTCCAGGTTCCAAAGGGATTATCTATAATTTTCAATTTTTCATCCACGATTTTAGGGTCGGATTTTCGCATGGACTTGGAAAACCCCCATTTGCTCAGAATATCTGACCCAATTCCTGAAAGCGTTGGCAAAAAAGGTACACCCATGGATCCTGCCATAAATCTCAGACTCATCATGTAATTTGAATAGTCTTCAAATATTATTTCATTGTTCTGAATCGCCTTTGCAAAACGGATACAGGTTGGTGCGGCTTTCCCGATCCCGGCATATGCGATTTCCAATTTTGAAATACAGCCTGCTCCAATGAGCTCATCCAGTCCAGTACCGTTTGAATGGGCATATAAATGCAGGTCGTGAATGTTCTGCCTTATAATTTCATAAACAGCTGCCATGGGATTTCTGTTTAATGTAAATCCACCAATGGATATATGGGAGCCATTTTTTACATATTGTTCTATGGCCTGTTTAAGGGGTATTACCTTATTTAAGCTATTTGTCATTAGTCATACCCGTGGTGGTAGGTGTAATGGAATAAAATTTCTGTAACGCGCAGGCGATTATCAATGCAATAAGACCTGCAACATCTGCCCAGTATTCCGGCCAGAAAAGCCCGATGGCTGCCAGCCAGAAAAGAAGAGTTTCAAAAAGTGTGGCTTTTCGTAAAAAATATCTTTCTATAGCCGATGCAAAGGCAACCAGTCCAAGGGTCGTGGTTATCATGGTTAACATCACTTCCCAATGGAGCAGTTCATAATTATCCCCCATACCTAAAAGTGGTCTGTATGCCATGACGATGGGGATAATATAAAGTCCCTTGGCAAGTTTCCATGAAGTAAACGCAGTTTTCATGGGATTGGCCTTTGCAATTGCGGCTCCCGCAAAACTGGCAAGACTGACAGGTGGTGTTACATTGGCATCCTGGGAATACCAGAACACGATCATATGGGCGACCATGATGGGAACCCCCATATCCATCAGGGCTGGTCCTGCCAATGTGGCCAGAACGATATAACTTGCAGTGACAGGAAGCCCCATACCCAGGACCAGGGAGGCAGCGCCGATCAAAAGAATGGCAAGGGCCTTTATACCATAACTTAAGTCAAGGACCAGGCTTGAGAACTTAAGCCCCATACCAGTGAGACTGATCATACCAACTATGATGCCGGCAGCGGCGCATGCCACTGATACCATGACAGCATTTTTCGCTCCATTTTCAAGGGCTTTAATGATCAATTTAAACTCGCTTACGCCGAATCCGATCAGACTGGTTTTATTTTTATTGTTCAAAGCCCAGCGGATAAAATTTGCAATGATACTGATAAAAAGTGTGCTGACAACGGCAATAAACCCGGCCATCATGGGGGAATAATTGGACACAAGGACATAGATCAATATCAAGACGGGAATAATAAAATGCAGCCCATTTTTAATCACAGTCATAACCCTGGGCAGGCTTTCTTTTGGCTGGCCTTTTAAACCAAATTTTTCGGCTTCATAATGAACAAATATCAATACGGTAAGATAATACATGATGGCAGGTACCAGAGCCACTTTGATGATGGTCAGATAACTTGTGTTGGTAAACTCGGCCATTAAAAATGCGCCTGCCCCCATAATGGGCGGCATAAGCTGCCCCCCCGTCGAGGCTGCTGCCTCAATGGCACCAGCCACATGGGAACGATACCCCACTTTTTTCATCATTGGTATGGTAAAAGAGCCTGTGGCAACTACATTACCAATGGCAGAGCCGGAAATTGACCCCATAAATCCGGAAGCAACCACTGCTGCCTTGGCAGGGCCTCCGGAAAAGCGACCCGTAAGGGCATAGGCCAGATCAATAAAAAATGCCCCACCTCCTGTGGTTTCCAGGATAGCTCCGAAAAGAACAAAAACAAAAACAAAGGTGGCTGCCACACCAATTGGCAGTCCGAAAATTCCTTCTGTGGTCAGCCAGAGGGTGGTGGCAATCCGTTCAATGCTGTACCCTTTGTGGATAATCAATTCCGGCATATAGGTCCCAAACATGGCATAGACAATACTCATGGCACAAATAGCCGTCATAATAAACCCGATGACCCTGCGGCAGGCTTCCAGCACCAGAAGCGTTCCGATAATACTGACAATCTTGTCCTGGAAAAGCCAGTCGCCCTGACGTTCAAAAATGGCTGTCAGGTTATTGCAGATATAAAAGGTGCAGTATATGGACAAGGCCACCAGAATCCAGTCCAGAAAGAGGGCAAAAGAAAATTTATCTTTTCTCAGCTTTGAAAAAGCGGGTTTAAGTAAAAAAGTAAGGCTGAGAATGGCCCCCAGATGGATGGACCGCTGAACCAGGGCTGTCAGTGCGGCCACGCCTGCAGTATAGAGCTGGTAAAGGCTTAAGGTCACTGCAATCGCCATTATGACCCATGCTGTTATTTTCATCAGGGTTTGATTGGCATCTGCCAAACCGGAATTTCTTACAGAATCCTTATCTTTAACGAATGTAACTTGATCAACCATTTATTTCCTTAAGAATATATTTGTTTGTCTTACTTTTTGCCTATCTTATAAGGGTTATCCTGCTGATCAGAAACCCTGAAAGATCTCCATATTTGATACAGCATGCTCCTTTGTTTTCCAGAAAATTTTACGGCTTTGTGGGCAATGGTGTCGGAAAGATTAAACCGCTTGTTCCGCCAGATAATGGTGTGGTCAACCCCAGGACTTCCCACCCTCAATATGAAATCACCCACGGGCATGTGCATATCTGTAATCGCCTCATATTTACCCTTTTTAACCATCCGGCCCACCCCGGGCATTTTACCCATGCCGGCACCAAATTTTTCATAACGCTCTTCTTCAATATATAGTTTGCCTTTTTCATCCAGACTGTGCTCTTCCCAGATAGGTGCATTCTCAACAGAATGGTAATAATGGATGGTAAACCTCTCCCTGGGTTTAAGGGGAAGAACAAGCACTGATTTTTTTTCTTTTACCAGGGTAACATGAAGTTCCAGATCGCCCGGCATAAGCCAGGCTATCAGGATCAGTAATAAAACCAGGCCTGACACACAAAATATAATAAGTGAGCCAGGCCTGGCCATCATTTTTTTCTCTCCCTAAGGAATCAGCCGTGCCGGCACATCAACCCCTTTTTCTTTCAAATATTTTATGGTTCCCGGATGAAGCGGAATTGAAGAATATTTCACTGTGTTTTCAGGGATGGTATACGCTGCAGACGGATGAATTTTCATCAGATAGGCATTGTTTTCAAACAATGCTTTTGTAAGATTGTATACAAGATCCGTGTCAAGGGATTTCTGGCAGATCATCACATTCCAGACACCAATGGTCGGGACAGCCTTATCAACCCCGCGGTAGATTCCTCCGGCAAGATCCACTGAGGCATAGGTGGCTTTGGAGGCAAGTATTTTTTGGGTCTGTTCCGGTGTAAAAGACAAAATATTGATATCATGGGTGGTGGACAAATCAAGAATGGAACTTGTACCCGGTCCCACAGACCATACGCCAATCTGGATGATATTATCCCTTAAGGCATTTGCAGTCTCCGTAAATGACAGACGACTGTCCTTGAATGATGTAAGGGGGACACCAAGTGCATTTAACACAGCTTCCGCCATAAAATTTGTACCGCTTCCAGGGCTTCCCGTGCTGACATTTTTTCCCTGTACTTCTTCAATATTAGTAATGCCGCTTTTTTTAAGGGCAACCACCTGGAGCAGATTAGGATACATAATGGCCATGGAAAGAATATCATGTTTTTTACCATTGAATTTTCCAAGGCCATTATATCCGGCATCGGCAACATCTCCCATAACCATACCAATAACGGTTTCACCCTTGTGAGCAAGTTTGACATTTTCAACGCTGGCGCCAGTGACTTCTGCAACCGCTTTGACACCGTCTACGTTTTTAGACCATATTTCAGCCACACCGCCACCGTATGGATAGTAAATACCACCGGTTCCACCGGTTCCAATACTGATAAAGGTTGTCTTTGCAATTGCAGTACCTGTGAAAACCAGGGCTAAGAATAGAATGGACAAAATAATATATGCGCGTTTCATTGGGCTACTCTCCTTATCTTAAATTATTTGCTCATAGTTTTGATGATCAGATCGATTTTTCCGGGGCTAGCAGTCATCGCCATGACCGGATAGGTAAATTTTGCAGTCTCGCCTGGTTTTATCAGACCTTTTTTGGTTGACGTGGGAAGAAGTCCGCCTACATTCTTGCCGTTTTCAAGAAAGATATTGACCTTGAACCTCTGGTCTTCATTACTGATATTTTTAACAGCTACATTAAAATGAAGCGTATCCGAGCCTTCATATCTTTTGGTAACACATGAAAAATCTTCCAAAGAAGCTTCCGGCGCAATTGTCTTGGTGATATCGGAATCTTTGGTACAGGGAAAAACGTCTCCTGCGTTGGCAGTTACCGTCATCGCCCCGGACAGGAGAAGCACTCCTGTCACAACAATAAGCCATACCCATGAAAATTTAATTTTACAGTGATTCATACGACTCTCCTTTTAAAAATTAATGAATTGTTATCTCCCC
>JACNHV010000242.1 GCA_014383445.1 Candidatus Desulfobacula maris
TCAAAATTCCTACTTAAATAGACATTGTTAAAGTTTCATGCAACATCCGGGCTAATGATTTATTTTTATATGGTTTTGAAGCTGACTACGCCATGAAAGTTATTAGTTCAGGTTTCGAAGTAAGATATTTTCCTAATATAATCGCTTTTCATATGGAGAATCCACCAAGTAAAGCTAAAACAAAGGGGATCATTTATTTTGGAGTTAGAAATAGTATCTGGCTCCAATGGAAATATTCACCGCTAACTACTGCAATTCCCAAAATGTGCATTTTGCTTTGTCAATTCTTTATTCGAGCTTTGAAGGAACGACAGTTAAAGGCATACGTTAAGGGATTAAATGATGGATTTTTTAAAATTCCAATCTACTATAAATCAAGATCTGTAATCTACACCCAAACATTGAATTATTATATACGGCATACCCTATTAAAATACTTAATTGGCAGTAACAGAAGATAAGGCATTCGGAAATAAATATATCCTCAAGTTCAGAAAGCCTCAATTCTTATAGGACACAGATTAACGCAGATTAGCAATCCTGAAAATCGGCGTCCTATTTTGGAGGTTTATATTTTTCCGAATCCCTAAAATGGCAATCCTAATAGAGGTTATTTAAAAAGGATAAAATAACATGCAAAAGATAAAAATATTACATATTACGTGGAGCGCTGATAAAGCAGGTATGTTGACAGACATTATTTCAGTACAAAAGGAAGATCCAGCACTCACTATTGATGTATGTTTCGGAACAATGGAAGGGGGTATGTTTTATAAAAAAATAAGAGCTATGGGCATTAAACCTTTCGTTCTTGGTATGAGATCTAAATATAATCCTATCGCTAATCTCCTCGGCGCTTATCGACTAAGGAAAATTATTACAAAGAAGAACTACGATATTATTCACCTTCAAGAAGCCATATTACCTTTTCCTTTTCTTGTCGCGACAAGTACATCTCTAAATACAAAAATTATACTCCATAATCGTGGTGAATTCCATTTAGCTGATAGCTTTTTACAATACTTGGGACAGCAATTAAAGAAACTTGTTTATAAAATATTGGTTGGGTCTCGGGTCCATCGGATTATTTGTAATTCTCAATTTGCAGTTAATAGAACCCCTATTACAAAAAAACACAAAAACAAAATGATTGTAATTTATAATGCTATTGATTTAACTGTCATCGAAAGAGTTTTAACGGATAAGGCGAAGTATAGGTTACAGTTGAGAAAAGAGTTGGGAGTTAGTGAGGATACTTTTATTATTTCAGTTGTGGCCCGATTGGTAATGGTTAAAAGGATTGATCGATTTATCAGAGCATTTGCAAATGTTTGTTTAAAAAATAAGCATGTTTTGGGGCTTATTGTCGGTGATGGCCCTATGAGAAGAAATCTTGAAAAGTCGGTAAAATCAATCGAATGTAATGATCGGATATCATTTCTTGGTCATAGGATGGATGCAAAGGAAATTTTAGCAGGTTCAGATATCTCTGTACTACCGTCAACAGGTGAAGCATTTGGTATTTCGGCTCTTGAAGCACTTGCCTTAAATGTGCCGGTATTAGTTTTTAAAGATGTCGGGGGGCCAACAGAGTTTATTGTGGATGGCGAAAACGGTTTTATTGTAAAGGATGAAAAAGATTTGATCACTAAAATTAACCTCCTTTTAAATGACAATACTCTTCTAACAAATCTTAGCAGAGGGATAAATATCCAAAAGGAAGATTTTGATATTACTTTTTATACGGAAAAGATTAAGCAAGTATATGCGAGTGTTATTTGACAATGAATTTATTATTTTTAAATAACTATCACTACCTACGAGGCGGATCAGAACAGGTTTATTTTGGAGAGATGGCATTGTTGCAATCAAACAAACATATTGTGAATGCCTTTGCCAGAAAAACTTCTGAGGATATTCCGTCAAACTATTCTGATTTTTTCCCTGTGGATATGAAAACTGACAGCTTGAGTCCTGGCTTTGGGGCATTAAGGACCATGATGGAAATTTTGTATTCTTCGGAATCAAAGAAACAACTTGATGAGCTGTTAAAGGAAATCAGTCCTGATGTGGTTCATGCTCATAATATTTATGGAAGACTGACAACATCTGTTCTTGATCTATTGAATAAAAAAAATATTCCAGTTGTTATGACGCTTCATGACTATAAGCTGATTTGTCCAAACTATAAACTGATGTATGGGAACAGGGTTTGTGAGGACTGCAAGGGGGGAAAATATTATAATGCAATACTGAATAAATGTCATAAGGATAGCCTTGCAGCATCTGCTATATACTCTTTTGAATCCTGGTTTAATAGTTTTTTCAATAAGTATAGGAATAATGTTTGTTTGTTTATTGCACCAAGTCAATTTCTTAGAGCAAAATTCATTGAATTCGGCTGGTCATCTAAACAGATCATTTATATCCCCAATTATATTGTGTCACAGGATTTTTTGCCAAACTATGTGTCTGAAAATTATTTGATTTATATTGGAAGGCTTTCAGGTGAAAAAGGAATTACTACACTTATTCAGGCGTTTGGGAAAGTGGACGAACACAACATAAAACTAAAGATTGTTGGAGATGGCCCTGAGAGAGAATGTCTTGAAGATATGTCAAAAAAAGATAATCGTATTCAATTCACTGGATATTTATCAGGGAAAGAGCTTAGTGATGTAACGCGAAATGCCAGGGCTATTGTGGTACCTTCAGAATGGTATGAGAATGCGCCTATTTCTATACTAGAGGCATTTGCTTATGGGAAACCTGTGGTAGGGGCCAGGATTGGCGGTATTCCTGAGATGATTAATGAAGGGAAGGATGGTATATTATTTGAGTCTGGTAATGTGGATGATTTAGCAGAAAAGATTACCGTGTTTTTAAGCTATTCTAATTCACGTATCGTGGAAATGGGTAAGGCGGCAAGGGAAAAAGCTGAAGAAAACTATAATCCTGTAATGCACTATGAAAAGCTTATTGATGTATATCAGAAGGCCATAAGTATGAAGGCCCACATATAAAATGAAAATTGCATTTGTCGCAGTAAAAGGTATTCCCATTGGTGGCGGCATTGAAAAGCTGACTGAAGAGATCGGCGCAAGGCTGGTCAAAAAAGGTCATGAAGTTATAGTTTATACCAGCAGAGATTATGGGACAAAGGACTGTGAATATAATGGAATGACGATTAAGACAGTTTCTTCTATAAACACTAAAAGCCTTCATAAACTTTCCATATGTTTTAATGCTACGCTGGATGTTTTGAAAAATAGGGATGTAGATATCGTTCATGTTCATGCCATCGGGCCGTCTTTGTTTTCAATTTTTCCGAGAATGGTGGGGATACCCACTGTGGTTCAGACCCATGGCATTGAATGGCAGAGAGATAAATGGGGGTTTGCCGGCAGGACATTTTTAAGATTGAGTGATTATACAGCGGTCTATTTCCCAAATGCAACAACAGCAGTTTCAAAGGTTCAGAAAACATATTTTGAAGAACAATATGGGTGCGGGGTTGAGTACATTCCAACCGGAGTGAATAAAGTTGAATATCGAAAACCGGATCGTATTCTTGAAATGGGGATTGAGAAAGATAAATATATTTTGTTTGCGGCTAGGCTTGTTGAAGAAAAAGGGCCGCATTTTTTAATAGAGGCGTTTAAAAACATTGATACAGATATGAAACTTGTGGTTGCAGGTGATGCAGCCCATGCCGAAGGTTACAAGGCCAGTCTCAAACAAATGGCGGGAAATGATGATCGGGTATTATTTCCCGGGTTTGTAACCGGGCGGCTTTTGGAAGAACTTTTCAGCAATGCCTATGTTTTCTGCCTTCCGTCAACTTTGGAGGGACTTCCCATTGCCCTGCTTGAGGCCATGAGTTATGGTAACTGCTGCCTGGCCAGTGACATCCCGGAAAATTTGGAAGCAATTGAAGATTTTGGATATACGTTTAAGAACAGGGAAATTGGTGATTTGAGAAAAAAACTTGAATATCTGATAGAGAATCCGGATAAGGTCAGGGACAAAAAGAAAGCTGCAAGAGAGCATGTGCTGAATAATTATTCATGGGATACAATTGCGGACCAGATGGAAGAACTGTATTTTTCAATAGTCGGGAGATAAAATGGAAGCGTCTATCATAACAACTTATCGTTGTCCAATGCGCTGCAAGATGTGTGATATATGGAATAATCCTACAGATCCTGAAAAAGAAATTACGGCAAGAGACCTGGAAAAAATGCCCATGGTGAATGTTACTAATATTACCGGTGGAGAACCCCTGATAAGAGAAGATCTTGCAGAACTTGTGGAAGTGATTTTTAAAAAATCTAAAAGGGTGTGTATTTCCACATCAGGGTATTATTCAGACAGGGTTTTAAAGCTGGCAGAAAAATTTCCTGATCTTGGTTTCAGGGTCAGCATTGAAGGGCTTTCCCAAAAAAATGATGATCTTCGTGGACGAGAGGGCGGGTTTGACAGAGGTTTAAGAACTCTTCTGGGTTTAAGGGAAATGGGGCGAAAAGATGTTGGGTTTGGCATTACGGTTTCAAATAGTAATTCAAAAGATATGCTCTGGCTGTATGAGCTTTCGAAACAACTGGGCATGGAGTTTGCCACGGCAGCTTTCCATAACTCCTTTTATTTTCATAAGGATGATAATATTATAACCAATAAAGAGGAAGTAATTGGAAATTTCAAAGAGCTGACTGAGAGGCTTTTAAAGGAAAATAAACCAAAAAGCTGGTTCAGAGCGTTCTTTAATCTTGGGCTTATCAATTATATTCGTGAAGGAAAACGGATGCTGCCGTGTGAGGCAGGTTCAGAAAATTTCTTTTTTGATCCCTATGGTGAGGTCCTGCCCTGCAATGGAATGGAAAAAAAATACTGGTTTGAAAGTTTTGGAAATATCCGGGAAGCAGGCAGTTTTGACGAATTATGGAATGGTACCCAGGCAAAAAACATCAGGGAGCTTGTCGCAAAATGTCCAAAGAACTGCTGGATGATCGGATCAGCGTCCCCGGTCATGAAAAAATATATAAAACATCCTGTAAAATGGGTGGTTGCAAATAAATTAAAAAGCTTTTTAGGACAGAGCGTTGATCTTGATGCCATTCCCTATTATGATGTCGGGCAGGATCCAAGGCAAGGTGATTTAAAGGGGGTTGTATAAAATGGCATCATCATCCAGGAACATAATTTTGAATCCGGTTTTCCAGGGAAGTATTCTTATTTTGCTTTTCATTGGTGCATATTTTGTTCCATTCAGCTCCCTGTACAATATCTGGATGACCAGTGATGACTATTCCTATGGTATTCTTATTCCTTTTATTTCTGCATATTTTTTATGGGAAAAGAGGCAAACCTTGAAAGACGTTACAATCCAGAGCTGCTGGTCAGTCTTTCCTGTTTTGATGTTGTTTGTACTGCTTTCTATTTATGGTGTACTCGGTTCCAGCGGAAATATTTCAAAACCAGCATTACCGGTTTTGATTGTTTTGTTTGCCATATTCTGTTTTGGAATGGATCTTTTTAAAAGAATCAGTCTTCCGCTTTGTTTTCTGGTTTTTATGATACCTTTGCCGGCAGTTCTTGACAGGACCATTGGGGTGTATCTGAAAACAATTTCTTCCCATTTGGGCGGGATGTTTCTCAGGGGGTTAGGGTATTCAGTGCATGTCAGTGGTAATGTCATTGACCTTGGGGTGATTCAACTTCAAGTAGTTGATGCCTGCAGTGGACTTAGATTTCTTTTTCCCCTTATGGCTCTTGGGATTGTATATGGGTACTTCTTTGAACGGGTTGTCTGGAAGCGAGTGGCATGTTTTCTTGTTACCATTCCCATTGCTATTTTGACAAATGTATTGAGGATTGGAATCACGGGTATTCTTACCTATAATTTTGGTTCAAAGATGGCAGAGGGATTTTTTCATGATTTCCAGGGCTGGGCCATTTTCATGGTTTCTTTTGTTTTCCTTTTTATATTCGGCAGATTTTTAAGATTTTTCCCACCCAAAATTGAGAAAACTGGTCAGAAAGAATTGAAGAATTCCGGAAAAATTTTTGAAAATAAAGGGAATATAAGTGCCTTTGTTGTTTCTGTTGTTCTGCTGTTTATTGTAGGCGGTCTGACTTTTAATGTGAGCGCCTTGCCACCGGTTAAGATTAAAGGTGGGATAGAAAGTTTTCCCTCGTCTTTTAATCAGTGGAAAGGTCAAACCCAGGTGGTTGAGCGCAAAATCATAGATGCTTCAGGTGCTGAAGAATCATTTAGCTGCGATTACATTAATCAGAAGAATCATGCGGTTTCTTTGTATATGGGATACAGGAGTACGGCTTTTCTTGAAAATGTTAATTTTTTTCACACCCCAACTGTCTGTTTGCCGTCCTCGGGAATGAAAACCATCAGCCAGTCAAAGCGTGTTATTAATGATGTGCCCTTGTTTGAAACCCTTCCTGTAACGGAAATGGTGATGGAGTCAATGGGGTCAAAACTTCTTGTTTATTTTTGGTTCCAGACCAAAGATCAGGCAACGCATGACAAAAATATCAACCGGTTTCATCTTGCTCTTCATGCCATAAAAAAAGACAATACCCATGATTTATTTATCAGGCCCATAACATCTATTGGGGAAGGGGAATCCATAGAGGATGCCAGGCAGCGAATGGATGGGTTTACCCGGGAAATGATGGGGACTTTGATCGCTTTTCTTAAGGAAAATCAAAATATACAGAAATAGGTGCTGGCTGGATTTTTGCCTGATTGAGTTTTCACCATGAAGGACATGAAGGGGATTTTTTATGAAGGGCATGAAGAAAAAAGAATTGTAAAAGTGTAAAATTTGGATTATTATTCGGCATAACTCGTATTATTGAAGGGGATTTTTCGTAAAATAAAAGGATCGGATGGAAAGTCGGCATGTATACACGTAAGAGTGAATTGGTTCTCAGGGAAATGTTGAATGAATTTCGGATACTGTATCTGACAGGACCAAGGCAGGCTGGTAAAACAACTTTGGCACGAAAGATTGCAAATGATACAAAGATGCAATATGTCTCATTGGATGATCAGACAGCCTTTACTTCAGCTCAGTACGATCCCCATGGTTTTATAGATAGTTTGAAAAATCGACCTGTGGTACTTGATGAATTCCAATATGCTCCTGAATTAATTAAAGCAATTAAACTGGCTTCTGATTTACTTCCAGTGAATAAACGCGGACAGTTTTTCCTTACAGGATCTGCTGATATTTTCAAATCTGCCAGGACACAGGAAGCATTGCCGGGGCATATGGCAAGAATGGAATTATATCCATTGTCTGTTACTGAAAAAACAGGTAGCGATTTTAATCTGATTGATTTTTTATCAGCCGAAAAATTGTCATTGCCTGACAACCTTCCAGTGTTAAGCCGCGGGCATTTGGCACAGGAACTGCTCGATGGTGGTTACCCGGAATTACAAGGGAAAGGGCCCCGTGCAAGGCAGATCTGGTTTCAATCATATCTGCAGGGACGTTTGTTTAAAGATTTTGACAGTATTTATTCTGCAAAAGGTGAATACCATACAAAGCTTGAAGCGCTTATTCCATATCTTGCCGGATTATGTGGTAATTTATTGAAGTATGCCAGTATTGCCAATGACCTGGGTCAAAATGACAAGATAATTAAATCTTATGTTGAGGCTTTGGAATGGATGTTTATTGTGAAACGGATTCATCCGTATGTGAAGAACAGGGCAAGGCGGCAGAGTATCGGCATGGCAAAATTGCACATGGTTGATACCGGGCTTGCCTGCTATCTTCTTGGGTTAAAGAAAAAACAACAGTTATTAGATTCTCCTTTTTATGGGGGGGTGCTGGAAAGTTTTTTTGTTATGGAATGTTACAAACATATGATGTGGGCAAAAGAAACCATGAGCCTGTATCATTTCCGTGATAAAAGGAAAAATGAAGTTGATATTGTGCTGGAGCAGGCAGACGGCCGTTTGATAGGGATTGAAGTAAAGGCTTCTGATACAATACGACAAAACGATTTTAAAGGATTGAAAAAACTTGCTGAATTAACCATGAATCAATTTAAATACGGGCTGGTTTTTTACACTGGATCAAGGTTAATGCCCTTTGGCGATGGCTGTAATCTGTATTTTGCAGTCCCTTTGTCAATATTATTCTAGGTCATTAAGCAGGTATTAAGCAGGTTCTGACCCCGGTAACTATTTGTTTTTTTAAATAATATTGTCAGAATCCTAATCGCAAAAGCTCTTAGACTGTAAGAAATAATCTAATTCGTGTTATTTCTGCAAGAGAAATGAGTCGCAAGGAAAGGAAGGCATATAATGGCGAACAAACAAATACCGAAATTTAAAAACGAAGATGATGAAAGGAAATTTTGGGAGACCCACGATTCAACTGAGTTCATTAATTGGAGTAATGCAAAAAAGATTACATTTTCAAAACTCAAACCTTCTGTGAAAAAGATATCACTTCGTCTTCCTGAAGCAATGCTGGAAGAACTTAAACTTTTAGCAAACAAAAGAGATGTCCCATACCAGTCACTTTTAAAAATTTTCTTAGCAGAACGTATCGAAAAAGAATTAAGCTAAGCAGGGTTTAAAAAGCTTTATTCTATAAACCTTCCTGTTCTTCATGCTCTTCATGGTGAAGACAAATCTTAAAAAATGAATCTGTTTACTATCTTTATTTTATCGCTGTTCCTGACGATTGCGCTGGTTCCCGTTTTAAAAAGCGTGGCCTTCAGGATACATCTGGTGGACGTGCCTGACCAGAGAAAGGTTCATGTGCTGCCCATGCCGAGAAGCGGGGGGATTGCCATGGCCCTGGGGGCCATTGTGCCTGTGCTTCTGTGGGTGCCCATGGATGGTGTTGTACGGGCCGTCCATATCGGGTGCACCCTGATCGTGGTTTTCGGGGTGGTGGATGATGTTAGGAATTTAAGATATGTTCAGAAATTTTTAGTACAGATTGCAGGCGCGCTTGTGGTGATATTTTACGGGGGGATCCGGATTGAATATCTGGGCAATCTTGTTCCGGCCGGGTTTGTGCTGCCCTTTTTTGTTTCCGTGGTATTGACCCTGGTGTTTATTGTGGGGGTGACCAATGCCATTAACCTTTCTGACGGTCTTGACGGTCTTGCCGGCGGGATTTCCATGCTCAGTTTTGTGACCATCGGGTTTTTTGCATACCAGTGTGAGAACATGACCATTGCCATGATGTCCATAGCCGTGGTGGGGGCGATTTTAGGGTTTTTGCGATACAATACCCATCCTGCCATGGTGTTTATGGGGGATGCAGGCAGCCAGATGCTGGGATTCTTAAGTGTTGTTTTTACCCTGGTGTTGACCCAGTGCAACACGGCGTACAGCCAGGTGACGCCTCTTTTTTTAATCGGTTTTCCCATCCTGGACACGCTGGTGGTCATGGTGGAGAGAATATCAAAGGGCGGGTCCCCTTTTAAGCCGGACAAGAATCACTTCCACCACAAGCTGATGAAGCTTGGGCTGTTTCATTCTGAATCTGTTTTTGTGATTTATCTGCTCCAGGCCCTGTTTATCTGTTCTGCCTTTGTGTTCCGGTTTTATTCCAACGGGTCCAACCTGGTTGTTTTTGTTGTCCTGGCCGGCACCATTGTTGTGTTGTTTGAAGCTGCCCGGCAGGGGGATTTCAAGTTCAGGAATGGCCGTGAGAGTTTGCTGGGTTCCAGGAGTGTTCTGGCGACTTTCGCAGGGGATCGGCTGTCCATCCGGTTTTTGTTTGCCATGCTCAAATGGGGGCTTGCTTTTGGCTTTTTGTTCCAGTGTATGATTCCAGGGCAGATGCCCCAGTACATGTCCTATGGGGCTGTTTTGTTCTGTATCCTGATACTGGGTGCAAACGTGTTCAAGCCTCAGATCAGAAAGGATGTGCTGAGAGTTGCGCTCTACTGCACTATCCCCTTGGTGCTTTATTTTTCCACCATGGGCGCTTCTGCCTGGATGACGAAACGGATGGTGCTGGCCAATAATGCCGCATTCCTGGGGTTGGTTCTTTTTGTGATTATGACACTGAACCTGACGCGGCGGCAGAAGGGGTTTAAAGTCAATCCCCTGGATTTTCTGGTGGTGATCGTGATCATTGTTTTCCCGAACCTGCCCAGCATGCACCTGGAAAATCCCCTGATCAAGCTTGTGGTGGCCAAGATCCTGATCCTGTTCTTCAGCTATGATGTGCTTTTGGGCGAACTTCGGGCCGAGGATACGTTCCTGGATAAGAGTCTTTTGGCAGCGTTGTTTGTGATCGTTTTGAAAGGGTTTGTTTGAGGGCGGTTACGCTCACCATGAAGGGCTTTTTTACCATGAAGGACATGAAGGGCATGAAGAACAGGTTTGCCGGGTTGTAAAGCCGGGGGTCAGACCCTGGTAACCTTTTGAGCTGTTCAGCCGGGGGTCAGACCCTGGTAATTTATTCCTGGTAAAGCCGGGGGTCAGACCCTGGTAACATTTTGTTTTTTTAGAGAATATTGCTAAAATAACCATCGAAAAAGCGCTTAGCCTGCACTTTTTGATACTAAAAACTGGGGTTTAAGCTAAATATGCTGCCGGAAAAATCGCAATGGTTGCTTACAAAGAAATGAACAGATTATATAATCTGTCATTGGATATATAGTTAATCAACTTCAACATTAATGGGGTGATAAAATGAGATCAGAGCAAATAAAAGATGAAATTAATAGCTGGGGGTTATCTGAAAAACTTTTACTTGTGGAAGATATATGGGATTCTATTGCTGCTGATAATTCTGAAATCCCCATGCCAATGTGGCAAAAACAAGAACTTGATAGAAGATATAATGAATATAAAGCCAAGAAGCTTGAACTTCATGACTGGCAAGGTGTACATGCTGGATTACGGCAAAGATACAAATGAAATTAGGCTATACAGATAGGGCTAAAATTGATGTGGAACTGGCATTTGAATGGTGAATGGGAAGCGTGGGGGTCAGGGTAAGTCTTCGGATAATTATGATTTAATTAAGTGTCATGCATTGCAATAATGAATTGCTATTGATAAAATGTTATTGATCAGGTTAAAAAATAATTATTCAAAAAGGGGTATTTTTATGAGTATTGATAAGATTACCGATAAAGCATTACGACTAAGTCCGCACGACAGAGCAATCCTTGCCCAAACAATATGGGAAAGTCTTGAAGATCCATATATCGTCTCGTCTGACATCTCAGATGAGGATGCAATTACCTTGGCAAAACAACGAGATATGGAGATTGAAAGGGGAGATGTAGTGCCATTATCTCACAGAGAATTAATGGCACGTCTACGAGAATGAAAGTTGAATACCACCCGGCAATCAAGCATGAATTGCAGGAAATTGTCAAATATTATAATAGATGTTCACAGGGTTTGGGAACAGAATTTTTATCTGAATTTGAACTACAAATATTAAACATTTCATCGATGCCAACTCAGTGGATGATTGTTAAAGACGATATACGACGATCCTTAATGAAACGTTTTCCTTACGCCATATATTTCCGAGCGTTGAAAAATGACGTTCTTCGTGTAATGATAGTTAAGCACCAGCGCAGACATCCAAATTATGGTCAAAGCAGAAGATAGGATAAGCAGGGTCTGACACCGATAACCAATTTTTTACCATGAAGGACATGAAGAGAAAAATATGCAACAAATAGAAATAACGAGAGAAGCATTGCCGATAATTAAATCCGGTATAGTCTTAAAAGAAAAATTGTTGAGCATAAAAGAAGAGAACTATTTCATGCGGCTCAGAGGCTTTGAAAGGAAACATAAAATGAAAAGCACTGAATTTTTCAAAGCGTTCACTGAGGGAACAATAGGTGATGATTCTGAGAGTGTTGCCATTGAAGAAACTGATTTTTGGAAAGAAATGCAATCCAACAGAATTGGCAATCTTCTTTCCGGTGCCAGACTCAGGGCAAACCTGTCACAAACACAACTCGCCGAGAAACTGGGTATTCGCCAGAATATGATCAGTGACTATGAAAGAGGCAAGCGAAGGCTTTCACCATCAATGGCAAACCGCATTGCCAAAATTCTTTTCATCAAAGTTGAAAGAATCTCCTGATGAAAACGGAATACTTTGAAATGTTTTTTACCATGAAGGACACGAAGGGCATGAAGAACAGGCTTTTAAGCAGAACCTGACCCCGATATAAAATAACATTGAAACAACTTGCTTGTTAATGTATAGTTAGACTATGCATTAATAGGAGGTGGGTATGAAAGCTTCTGTGGTTGATTTAAGATACAAAATGAATGATGTGCTCAAAGCGCTTGACAGGAATGAAACAGTAACAGTCCTTTATCGTGGCAAGGTAAAAGGTATTCTGATTCCATCGGGACAGCGGAAAAATCTTAAAATTTCTGAGCATCCATTTTTTGGTATGTTTTCTAAAGATACTGACAAATCCGTTCTAGACGAGGTAAGTGCCTTGAGGAATAATCGATACGATGATATTTGACACGGATATTTTCATATGGGCACAGCGAGGCAATGAAAAAGCGGCAAAACTGATGGAAAAGACGGAGCAAAGATATCTGTCCATTCAGACTTACATGGAACTTTTGCAGGGTGCTGAAAACAAAACCCAGCATCAACATATAAAAGACTTTTTAACCTCGTTTGGGTTCAATATTCTTCCTTTGACGGAAAATATTGGCCATCGCGCTTCAATTTATGTTGAAGAATACACCTTGTCTTCCAGTGTTAGATCAGGTGATGCCATCATTGCTGCAACAGCTATTGAAAATAATATGACACTTTCTTCGAGTAACACAAAGCATTTCAAGATGATAAAAGAACTGAAGTTGAAAGTATTTAAGCCTTGATATTTAAGGGTTTTCCCGGAGCACATACGCAGGGTGAATCCTTGGTTTTGACCGCATAATGTTAAGCAAGGTCTAAAAAATTTTATTCCACGATCGCGTCTGTGACGTGTAACTCTTCCCATCCTTCATCCTTTCAGGGTGAAGGCAATTTTAAAAAAAAATGAATGTGTAATGGTGTCCTTTTGGGTGAGTTTGGCCTGGAGGATACGTTTCTTGATAAGAGCCTTTTGGCGGCTTTTTTTGTGATTGCCATACAAGGGTTTGTTTGAGGGCGGTTACGCTCACCATGAAGGGCTTTTTTTTTACCATGAAGGGCATGAAGAACATGAAGTACATGAAGAATAGCTTTTTTTAAGGGAGTATTCAATGAAAGATAAATTCAGAACACCTGGTTTGTTGCTGGCCGTGGCCGTTTTATTCCTGATTTGTGCCTGCGGGACCCCGGAAGAAAAGAAAATGGCGTTTTTTGAAAAGGGCAGTTCTTTTTTTGAGTCAGGTGAGTATGTCAAGGCCAATCTTGAGTTTAAAAACGCTGTCCAGATCGATCCCAAATTTGCCCAGGGGTATTATATGCTGGGCAGGACAGCCCTGGCCATGAGAAACGGGAAAGAAGCCTTTGGAAGGATCAGCCAGGCCGTCAAGCTGGACCCGGATTTGATCGAGGCAAGGCTTGACCTGGGGCAGATTTTTTTTTCGGGCCGGGCACTGGATCGTGCCGGGGAACAGGCTGACGAGGTTCTGAAAATCGATCCGGAAAATGTGGCGGCAAAGCTGTTAAAGGCCAGTGTGTACCTGTATGGGCAAAAGTTTGGGGCAGCAGGCGAATTGCTGGATCAAATGGCCGGGGCCGGGATCAGCAATGTGAGATTCTACCTGATCCGAGCGTCCTATTACAAGGCCGTGGATAACAACAGGATGGTCAAAGAGGTGCTGGAAGCGGGCATGAAAGAACACCCGGGTTCCCTTGAAATGACCCTGGCCCTGGCCCGGTATCATGGACTTGAAGGGGATTTGGCCGGGGTTGAGTCCTATTTAAAAAAAGCATTGGAGATTTCGCCGGAAACCATTGGGCTGAAGCTGAATCTTGCCGGGCTGTATCTTGAAACCCAGCGGCTTTCCGAGGCCCGGATTATACTGAACCGGCTGATCGAGGCAGATCCTGAAAATGAGAAAAACCGGATGGCCGTGGCGACCCTGCTGATGAAGAGTGGGGATCTGGATCAGAGTCTTGAGATCGTGACAAAAGGGATTGAAAAGAACCAACAGAATTATGGGTATGCAGCCCTGTTGAGTGAAATATATTTAAAGCAGCGGCAGGTTAAAAAAGCCGAAGATGTGTGGTGGGATTTTTTATCCCTGAAAGACAAGCTGTCATTGCCGGATATGGTCAAGGCCAGGGTGAATCTGGCCAAACTGTTTTTGCTCCAGAAGCGGCCGGATGAGGCAGAAAAAATGGTAGATCTGGTGCTGGAAGATGATCCCAAAAATATTGATGCCCACTATCTTAAGGGCAGGATGTACCTTGTCAGCGGAGACGGGGGCAAGGCTGTTTCCAAATTCAGGACGGTGACCCAGGAGCATCCCGAACATCTGGAAGGGTATATTGGCCTTGCCAATGCCCATGTGTTGAACAAGGACTATGACCTGGCCCTGGACATTCTTAAAAAAGCCCTGGAAAAAGCACCCAGTTCCGACAAGATTTTAAAGGGAATGGTTCAGGTGAATGTCCTGAAAAAGGATATGGCGGCTGCTGAAGATAATCTCAAGCAGATTATCAGCCTTGATCCATATAATATCGGGTCTATTGCAGGACTGGGGGATTTTTATCTTTCCATGAACCGGTATGAAGATGCCATGAACCAGTATCAATTGATTAAGAAGACCAAAAAAGGTGCGCCGCTCGGGTATTTAAAGACGGCCCAGGCATTGAGCAGACAGAACAAGGTGGAGGATGCCATTGAAGAACTTAAAACAGGGAATGAAAATGCGGCTGAATCTGCCGTGTTTATCACCTCTTTAGGTCAGCTGTATTTAAGACAGGGAAAAACCGGTGAAGCCATTGAAAAGTTTAAGGAGGCCCTGGCCCTGGATTCGGGAAACATAATGGCCTGGCTGACCCTGGCCAACATATACGAGATGACCCGGGAAAATGAAAAAGCCATTGATGTGTATCAACGGTTTCTCAAGGTTCATCCGGATTCGTGGTCTGCTGCCAATAACCTTGCGTTTCTACTGTCAGAGCAGGAGGCGGCCGGCACCTCCCTTGAGACTGCACTGGCGCTGGCCCTGAAGGCTGACCGCCTGAATCCCGGCTCGGCCCTGGTCAAGGATACCCTGGGCTGGGTGTATTATAAAAAAGGGGATCTTGAAAAGGCTGAGGATGAGATCTTAAAAGCGGTTGAAAAAATGCCGGATAATGATGTGATCGCTTATCATCTGGGCGTGATTTTACATGAAAAGGGAAATGGGGTTGAGGCCGGGGTGAATTTGAAAAAAGCGCTTGCGAGTAATAATGATTTTCTGGGACGGCAGCATGCCGTTACGCTGTATGAGAAATATTATAAGTGATTTTTTTTACCATGAAGGGCATGTTTTTTTTACCATGAAGGACATGAAGGGCATGAAGAAAAAGAAGGGATAAGCCTTCATGTTGATTTATAGCGGGGTTGTTTTAGAGATTTTTTACGATAAGCATTTTTTTCTATAATTATGGGTAATTTAGGTAATAAATATGGGTAAAAAAAGTAATATAAGTAGTACTACTTATTTTTATAACTAATTGAATTTATTATTAAATATACAACAAAATTCCATTGCAAAAATTTGTGTTTATGGCGTGATTATTGCATTGTAAATGTGTGATTTGCACATTGCAGATAGTGTGGGTGGGAAAATTATTGAGATCATCCTGATGCGACGTACGATATCCCCGTAAAAAGGGTGTTCCGGTAATCGCAACAGGATGCATGACAAACGATTTTTTCAACATTTTTATTTACTTTTAGAAAAGGAGGTTTTTTATGCGCAAAATTATTGTATTTGCTGCTGCATGGTTTATGTTTACATGCAGCTTTTTATTAATTGTTCCGTTGGCTGGTGCCGGTTCTGTTAATTTTGTGGGTCAAACTGATTATGGACAAGCATGGATACAGACAGACAGGGATAATGCATTGGTATTATCGTTTGATACATTGGATCCTAACTCAGATTATCGGTTTGGTCTGTATGATATAACTGGTCCTGTATCAGATGGTAATTCATTAGAGCTGCTTGGCGCTAATGAATATTTCAGGTCATTTAAAGTTGATGTTGCACCTGGGGGTGGTTTTTTAGCAACTGAATTTGTTTTTTATCCATGGGTACCAAGCGGTTCAACGTTGGCCTTAGCGACAGATAAATTCGGATTTTATTTTTTTGATGGAAGCATTTTCAATACTGATTATACGTATACGGGCGGTGGAACTGAATATCTATTAACATGGAGCAATGGTGTAGATGTAATGCTCTTTGCTTCTGATGTAGCCCCCGTTCCCATCCCAACGGCGGCGCTGCTGCTGGGCTCAGGCCTGGTGGGGCTTGTCGGATTCAGGCGCAGACGTCAAACTTAGGTAAAAAAGAGCGGAGCCTTTTGGGAGAAAGGCTTTGTTCTAAATTTTGTATGGTTAAAAAGCTGGGTACCCATAAAATGGTACCCGGCTTTGTTATTTACCATGAAGAACATGAAGGACTTGAAGGGTAAATCTTCATGAACTTCATGTCCTTCATGGTGAAATTAAAAAAATGAGGAGTGATTTTTAATGAAATCAAAGGTCTGTGTTTTATTCAGTTTTGTTCTGTTTTTTTTTCTTGTGGTGGTTTCCGGCGCAGTGGCTGATGATTATAAAATCGGGGCCGGTGATGTGCTGGACATCGGTGTGTGGAAGAATGCCGATCTGACCAGACAGCTGATTGTCCTGCCGGATGGCAGTGTGCGGTTTCCTCTGATCGGGCAGCTTGAGGTTGAAGACAAGTCTGTTGCCCAGCTTGAAAAAGAGTTAAAGGAAAAGTTGGAAAAATATGTTCCAGACCCTGTTGTGTTCACCAGTGTACTCCAGGTCAACAGCATGACGATTTATGTGATCGGCAAGGTGAATCAGCCCGGTCGGTTTGAAATCAGAAAGAACCTTGATGTGCTCCAGGCGCTTGCCGTGGCTGGCGGGTTAAATCCCTTTGCCAGGGAAAAGGAGATCGGGATTTTCCGCAAAACAGGCGGGGAAACAACAATATTTAATTTTAATTATAAAGAGGTTTCAGAAGGTGTGAACCTGGATCAGAATATTATGCTCCAAAGGGGCGATGTCATCGTGGTTCGATAGGAGGATTCATGAAATGGTTTGGATTTGCAGTTATTGTGGTGGTTGTTTTATTGGGGTCGACTTTTTCTGTATCAGCCGGTCCCACTAAGATTGTTCCCTTTGTATCCCTGACCCAGGAGTATTCTGACAATATCTTTTTTTCATCAAACAATGCGCAAGAGGACTTTATAACAACGGTTTCAGGCGGTCTGAGCATTAAACAGAAAAAAGAAGTGATTGATTTGGGTTTTAATGCCCGGTTTGACAAGTTATTGTATTGGGATTTTAGTGACTGGGATTCTCTGGATATGTTTTTTTCCGGTAATGTGAATTACAGGGCCACGGAAAGACTGGGGATCGGGGCATCTGCCCAATATTCCGAGGATTCCAGGCGGGATCGGGAGACAGATACCACAGGTCTTCTGGTAACGGGTGACAGGGAGACGGCGCGATTTTCCCTTTCATCAAACTATCTTTTTTCTGAAATTTTAAAGGGTGATATCACTTTGGGTTATGGGTCGGTTGCAGTAGAAGAGGCCGGCCGGATTGAAGACAATGATGATTTCCGCGTTGATATATCCTTTTCAAAAAATCTGTCCCAAACTTTCACTAACACGACGGGGCTTTTGAATATCAGCTATCTTCGTTATACGGCAGATATTGACACCATTAGTGCAGGGGCAGTTTTTACATCAAATGTGTTCCAGGAATATACATCTGATATTTTTCAGTTTTCCACGGGTTTTTCAAAGGATATCACAGAGCTGTATAATATTTACTTTCTTTTGGGTGGCAGTTATTCAAAGACAGCAGAGGGTTTGAGAATCCGGCAGACATTAACGGGAACAGGGTTTGTGCTGAGTGATGTGGCATCACCTGAAAGGGATGACGATACCTGGGGCGGCCTGGTTTCCACGGGCCTGAAATATAACGGCCTTTATTATGATATGGGCCTGTCTCTTTCCCGGGATATGCGGGGCGCGACGGGAACAAATGGTGTGGTGCAACGGTCGTCTATTGCGGGAAATATTGATCGAAAAGTGACGGAGCAATTTGCTCTTACACTTAATGCATCCTGTTACCTGAATGAAAATGAAAGAAACAACCAGGCGGATACAGAAGAGTTAACCCTTAATATTCAGCCCGGGTTCAGATATAAATTCACCCATGATTTTATTGTATCCTGTTTTTACAGGTTTACATCTGTTGACGACAGGCAGAACAACAGCACTAAAGAGCGGAACATGATTTATATGGTCATTAAAAAAGAATTTGAACTTTAATCCTGTAGAGGCAGATGAATGGAAGAAAATATATTAACACCTGGTGATTATCTTGCAATTTTAAATAGAAGAAAATGGGCCCTGATTGTTCCTTTTGTTTTGATTGTTGCCGCATCCGTTGTGACAGCACTGATGCTGCCCTCTATATATAAGTCCCAGGCAACTATCCTGATTGAACAGCGCGAAATTCCTGCTGAATATGTCACCTCCAGCATGACAACCTATGCAGAGCAGAGAATGCAGAGTATCAAGCAGCGGGTTTTGACTTCTCAGCAGCTCCAGAATTTGATCCGGCAGTTTAGTCTTTACCAAAAGCAGCTGGAAAAAATAACCATTGATGAAATTGTTGCAGAAATGCGAAAGCAGATCGTCCTGACACCTGTTAATGTTGAGGTGGCAGACCGCAGTTCAGGGCGGTCAGCAACGGCCACCATAGCATTTACCCTGTCCTATGAGGGGGAAAATCCGGAAAAGGTTCAGCAGGTTGTTAATACCATTATCACTCTTTTCTTAAAAGAAGATTTAAAGGTAAGAACGGATCAAGCCTCCTCCACCCATGAGTTTTTAAGGGAAGAAGCGGAAAAGATCAAAGCCAAACTGGCTGAATATGAGAAAGAGATGGCCATTTTTAAGAAAAAACATGCAAATTCTCTGCCTGAACTATTCCAGGTGAACATGCAGACCCTGAACAATATTGAAAGGAATATTGAGCTGGTCAAGGAAAATCTTCGCACCCTAAGGGAAAAAAAAGGAGGCATGGAAGAAGAGCTGGTCAATACGCCCGTTGACCTTGAGTCCGTCATGGTGCAAAGGGGACAAAAAGATCAGGATGAAAGCCGGCTTGAAGCTTTGAAAATGGAGTTGATCAACCTGAAAACAAAATTTTCCGATCTATACCCGGATGTTAAAAAAATTAAACAGGAGATCCAGGAACTGAGTGCAAAGGTTGAACAAAAAAACAAGGAAGCAGAAAAGACAAAACAGGTGGATAAAAACAGCGTAAAAAATCCCGCCTTTGTCACTCTGTCTTCCAGGCTGGCCGGACTGAACTCTGATATCAGTTCTCTGAATAATCAGATCGATGACCTTGAGCAGCAGGCAGTCGTATGCCGGGAGAAAATTGCCGCAACTCCGGGTGTAGAGGAAAAATATAATGCCATTCTTTCCGAAAGAAACACGCTCTACACCAAGTACAATGAGATGCAGGCTAAAATGATGGAGGCAAAGGTGGCACAGGGGCTTGAATCCGAACAAAAGGGCGAGCGGTTTACCCTTATTGAATCAGCCATTCTTCCTGAAAAGCCGTTTAAACCCAACAGGCTGGCCATTGTGCTGATCGGTATTGTTCTGGGGCTGGGCGCAGGCGTGGGCTTTGCATCCATTGTTGAGTTTTCAGACACCTCTTTCAGGGATGCAGAGTCATTGACAAGGGCAACGGGTTTTCCCGTGCTGACCGTGGTGCCGTGTATTGTAACCCGCCAGGACAGGATGAGACGGATTATGGTAAGGAGTGCGGGATTTGCCACGGCTGTTGTGGTGCTGGGTGTGTCTGTATTTTTGTTTGATCATTATGTTATGGATCTGGATGTTGTGTGGGCCAAGATCATGCGTAGGATTTCTTAGATAGTGGGTTGGTTTTTAGGATTTAAGATTTAGGATTTAGGTCGGTGGTGTGCTTGGATTATATCAAAATGAGTTTGATATGGCAGAGTTTTTATATGAAAGTAACCACAGTTTTTACCATGAAGCACATGAAGGAATTGAAGAAAAAACTTCATGGACTTCATGCTCTTCATGGTGATCTTTCATGTTTTGTTGTGCCCGCAAGGGCATGGCTGTTAGTTAATTCGGGAGAAAAGTAAGATGAAATTGAGAAAAGCGCTTGATAAGGCAAAAGATGAAAGAGAACTCAATGGCAGAGAACTCAATGGGAAGGCTGCTCCAGAAGAGATTATTAGTGGGGCAGGGGGCAGTCAGGTTGATTCGGATACAAAAGCAGACAAGCGCCTTCTGATATATACAGAATCAAACAAGCGCCTCCTGAATCCGGCTGTTACGGAAAAAAATCGGGGTGTATGTCTGAGCCCCAATCCAGCCGAAATCGAACGGTATAAGATATTAAGAACCAGGATCAATCATCAATCAGCAGATAAACCCATGAACACGGTAATGATCACCAGCGCTAACCGCGGGGAGGGCAAGACAGTCACCTGTATCAACATGGGGTTTACCTTTGCAAGGGAGTTGAACCATACTGTTTTTATAGTGGACTGCGACTTTAAGGGTCAGGATATCCATCGGTACCTGGGCATAGAGAGCAAGAACAGCCTGATCGATTATTTTCTGGATGATGTTCCGTTGAATAACCTCATTATCTGGCCGGGCGTCGAAAAACTGACCCTGATATCCGGCGACAGGACGGTTTTTGATTCATCTGAGCTGCTCTCCTCTGACATGATGGCAAAGCTTGTGAAGGAGATGGGAAACCGGTATAGCGACCGGTATGTATTTTTTGATGCCCCGCCCATTTTAGAAAGGTCTGAAGCCATTGCCATGGCACCTTTGATGGATGGCATCCTCATGGTGGTGGAGGCTGGTGTTACATCGAAAAAAGATGTGCGAAAGGCAGTTGAGCTGCTGCCCAAAGATAAGTTTTTAGGATTTGTTCTCAATAAACAGGGTTAGAATCTCAATCGACAGGGGTAAAAAATGTATACTGATTTCTTTGGATTTACGGCAAAACCGTTCAGCCTGGTTCCCAATCCCAATTACCTGTACATGAGTTCAAAGCACGGTCATGCCCTGACGTTTCTGGAGTATGGCCTGGCGGAAAAAATTGGATTCGTCATGCTCACGGGCGAGATCGGAATCGGCAAAACTACGCTGATACGGTATCTGCTCAACCAGATTGAAGCGGATACGGATGTGGCCGTTATCTTTAATACCAATGTTAAGTCCGGGGATCTGATCAACCTGATCCTGAATGAATTTGAAATTGAGTATGAAGACGGCATCAGCAAGGCAAAAGCCCTGGACAGGCTGTATGAGTTTCTGATTCAAAAATATGCCGTCAAAAGAAAGGTTCTCCTGATCATTGATGAGGCCCAGAACCTGTCCAGTGATGTTTTAGAAGAAATCAGGATGCTTTCAAATCTCCAGACAGACGATGATATGCTCCTGCAGATCATGATCGTGGGCCAGCCGAATCTGAGGGACAAGATCCAGGATCCCCGGCTTGAGCAGTTTGCACAAAGGATATCCGTAAGTTACCACCTTTCCGCCATGACCCAGGAGGAGACAGGGGCCTATATTGCCCACCGTCTTGAAAAAGTCGGCGGCAGTCCTGAGATTTTTTCCAAAGAGTTTGTGGAAAAAATATTCGAGGTCTCCTGCGGCATACCCAGAACAATTAACCTGCTCTGCGATGCTGCCCTGCTTTATGGATATGCAGATGGTATAAAAAAGATCGGCCTGGAAATACTGGAGCAGGTGATTGAAGGCAAGGGCGGTATGGGCGTGTTTACCAAACAGAAACTGAATAATACGCAGGAGACCTGCGCTCTGTACACGGATGATCCTCTGGACAGGTTGAAAGATAAAATATCAAAAATGGAACTGCGTATCGAACAGCTGACAAAGGCATTGAACGGCCGGCTCAAGGAATCGGAATCAAGGGCTGAATTCTGCCGCGATGAAATGGTTTCCAACCTTAAGAACCTTCTTATTGCGGAAAGAAAACGGTGTGCTTCTCTTGAATTCATGTATGGCAAGCTGCGGGGGAAATATGAGTTTTCAGAACGGTTTAACAGAGTTCAGTGATTTTAATCGGGGTCAGACCACGGTTTTTTTTGTTTTTACCATGAAGGGCATGAAGATCATGAAGTTTTTTCTTCAAGGCCATCATGTCCTTCATGGTGATTAAAGAATTGGCCCTTTGTTTAATTCGCTTGGAATTCATAAACGTATTACATTATTTTCCACTTTTGATACATTGATTTCCTAAGTAAAACTACTTATAAGTATTTGAAAACACAATTATATAAGGATTTTATAAAGGCTAAAATATGGTGCATTTATTGCATGTAATTTTTAATAAAAAAACTAAATTTGTTGTGAGGTAATGGCGGTAAGTCAAAGGGCCTCGAAAAGGGGTTCTTCTTGGTTGGCTAAATAAGATAAATGGAGGTTGTATATGATGAAGAAATTCTTAATGGGTTTGGTGATAGTGATATCGCTGATTGTTCTAGTTGGGGGGTCGAATGCTGCCACAATCAATATTGATTTTCAAAACCCAACTATTTTAACTAAAATTTACAATGGTCAAGGGGTTCTTGGCTCAGGCACATACTGGAATGCTGTCGGTCATTCAGGGGCCACTAACTTACTTGATGATGCAGGAAATCCAACAGGCGTTGGAGTTGATCCGAGTTTGATCCAGAATTATGCGAATGCCATTCCTCCTGGAGATGCTCTGCTTGCTGATAGAATCATTTTTGGTCCTGACCCAGGAACTGTTTTAATTTCAGGATTAACAGCGAATTCTTATTTTGACATAGCTGCTTATAACGGTTTCTATTCCCAGAAATATTCCATAGCCGGACAAGGTGTCATACCCGCTGAGTCAACTTCAATACAAAGCGCTAATCTTAACTATGATAATTTTGGCAGTTGGGTGGAAGGCACCCATTACGTGATATTGGAAAATGCCCTTTCAGATGGCAATGGCCAGATCACATTGAACATTGAATCCTCACCATCATTCAATTATGGGGAGGCTATAACCATCGCTGGTTTACAAATAAGTCAAGTACCCGTCCCGGCAGCAGTATGGCTTTTCGGCTCAGGTCTGGTAGGGCTTGCAGGCTTCAGAAGATCACGCAATGCGTAACAAATTCAGATGATAATACCACGTCATGACAGGGGGCAGTTATCCTGCAATGATCAATCCGGATCGGATGGTTTGTTTAATGGGAGTGGGTCTGACCCTATTCATACTTTGGTTTTACACATGATATTACTTGAAATACAGGATAGAAAAATCTCAGGGTGGGATTTTGATATTAAAAAAAGGATTTAAGAAAATGGAAGGTCTCATGAAAAAAATAGCAATTAAAAGAGGCTGGTTTCTGGGTGTGCTGGTTGGTTTTGCGATGTTGGTTGGTACTGCATCGGCAATGGCTGGAACTTATACTTTTGTAGACTATTTACATGATAACAACGAGGGGGATCATTTTTTTTACTCCAAAACTAATGATTTCTATATCGATGGTGAGAAAGTTGATTTTTATGATAAATATGATATCGATAGCGGATCTTTTGAAAAGGGAGTTATATCGGGATATACTAGTGGGCTTTTGAGTGGCAGTTGGAATTCGGATGGCAAAGAGATTCAGTTTTTTGTTGTTAAGGGTGGCAATCCTGATAATGGTGAGGGCTACTATGCGCTTTTTGAATGGACTTCCGGTGATAAATTTTCCGGTTCCTTTGATTTGACAGGTTTCATCAACAATAATCCAATTTTCAGTTCCTTTATTTTGAGCATGGGGAATGGCAAGGGGAATGGGAATGGCAATGGGAATGGCAATGGGAATAATTATTTATCCGCGGTTTCCCATGTCGCCCTGTATTCAACATCCAATGTTCCCTTACCAGGAGCACTCTTGCTATTAGGTTCCGGCATAGCGGGCCTGGCTATGGTGAGAAGACGAAAGCAAAGCAGAGATGAGGGATGATCCAAAGCGCTGATTAATTAATAATCATGGATATCCCCCGGAGTTATTCCGGTATTCCACAGGGCCTTAGTCCGGTTTATACAAGAATTAATTGATATTTTTTTTAACTGGAGACAAGTATCATGATTCCAATCAGATATTTCCCGTCAAAAATTTTCATTTACTCGTGCATCATTTGTTTGATCAGCATTAACCTTAACCTCCCAGCGGCCAGTTCGGCAATATTTAATCAGTCCTATAACATTATACAGGCGCATTTACAGAACCCGGCTGCCGTGTACGCACCCATATCCACGTCATCAACCCAGACATCGTCTTTTGGCAGCAGCAATTTTATTCTGGACTATGGTCCCGGTCTTACCAATGGTTCCGGCCTTACCACATTAGCAAAGAACGCTTTTGATATGGCCGCAAACCGCTGGTCAAGCTATCTGAATGATCCGGTCACCATTAAGCTGACTGTTGATTATAAAGCACTCGCTCCAAACATTCTTGGTCAGACCTCTACCTCGCTTCTGTCTGGCGGGTACAATACGGTCCGGAATATGGTTTCCAATAACGCCGGTGAAACAAACAACGCAATGGAAAATGCCCTGCTTCCTTATCTTCCTGATTCGAGCCAATTTTCAGCGTGGCTGCCATCTGGTTTTTTTATGAATGGTTATAGTCTTCTCTCTCAGGCCAATTATCATGCACTGGGGGGGACTGACATTAACTTTAACGGTTCAGATGGATCTATAACCTTTTCCAGTGGGTTCAGCTGGGATTTTGATCCCTCAGACGGCATTTCTGCCGGCACTTATGATTTTGTAGGTGTAGCCATGCATGAAATTGGGCATGCTCTTGGTTTTATTTCCGAAGTTGATTTTGTTGACGGGCTGTGGAATGCGGGTTTATCTTCAGACAGTATCTCGCCTACCACCCTGGATCTTTTTCGTTTCAAAACCGAGGACCTTGATCTATATGAATTTAATTTTACCGAAACATCCAGAATGCTGACTCCCGGAGATGAACAGGCTTTATATTTCGGCGACGAAATCGCATTGCTATCAACAGGGTTATACAATGGTGACGGCAGACAGGCTTCTCACTTTAAAGACAATCTTGGACTGGGACTTCTTGATCCTACCGCGGCCGCCGGTGAATTGCTGGCCGTATCAGCGTATGATCTGGCTGCTCTGGATTTGATTGGATGGGAGATTAGTTCTGTTCCAATTCCCGGCGCTATCTGGCTGTTCGGTTCAGCACTCATTGGATTGGCGGGAATACGAAATAAGGGAAAAAATCTAATAAATTGGAAACAGACCACGGTTTAATGGGTTTTTTACCATGAAGGGCATGAGAGGTAAATGGGCAATTTAAATATTATAGAACCAACGAACCCACCAAAGAAAAGCATCCCCAATTTAAAAGATTATCGCTGTCCCCATTGTAATAAATTCCTTTTCAAAGGGGATGTTAAAAAATTAAATATGGCGTGCCATCATTGTCAGAAATGGATAAGCGCCACCGACCCGGTCATTTGGACCACTGCCGTTCCGACATTCTGGGCGGCCGGATAATCAAGCAAGCTGTAATTCCACTGATCGTATACTGCATATGATTTAATGGGGGACAGACCCGGTTAAAAACCCGGCGGGCCCCGTTAAGTCGTTAAATTATAAAGGTGAAAAATCATAGGGAGGAGGGAAATTGAATATGAGATGAAATATTTGTGAAGGGAAAGCACCATCGGTCGCATTTTTTTGAATAATTGGATTTTTTCAAATAGAGTTTACAGTTCATTATAAGGGGTAATTTATGATTAAGAAAATGGTATTAGCGGTGTTTGTATTGATAGTTTGTTGCGGGGCAGCACATGGTGCGATAATTACAAATGGATCATTTGATAGCGGCATCGATGGCTGGGAATTCTATGCTTTCCGCGGGGGTTCTTTTTCAATAGTTACGGATTCCGGAAATAAATATGCGGAGTTGATTGGTACCCAGGATTCGGGTGGCCCTAATGATTGGGTGTCAATAAGTCAGGAAGTCAAATCCGATCTGACAATAGGCGAGGACTATGTGGCAATTTTTGACGTCAAGGCAAATGTTCCTCTTGAGGGGTCAGGGCCGAAGTTTGGGCGCGGAAGCTATATGATGTCTGCCAGTAGAGCAGTTAATAGTACAATCCAGACTGATAGCCTGATAGCTCTTGATGGGAAATGGCACACCTACATGATTCCATTTACAGCTGAAAGCAGTATGCTTGACAATTATCCCCTTTTTGGATTTATCCTTTCAGGACCGGGTAAAGGCTCGGTCTGCCTCGACAATATTTCGATTGTCGAGGCTAGCACTGTCCCTGTACCATCAGCAATTATTCTCTTGTTCAGCGGGATCTTAGGCCTTGCAGGAGTTGGTAGAAAAAATAGAGGGAATTAATGGGGGGTCAGGCTTCGCTTACGTGGGACCTTTACCCTGAAGGGCAGAAGCCAGGTTATTGTAGTTGAGAAAAATGGGGGCTGCCAGGTATTTTATTTGCCGGGCAGCCCTTTTGATTTCTTAACGGAATCCCTTCAAACTGATCTGATACCAGAGCCACATCAATGTCACTGAATTCGTTATACCTCTGGAATTCTGGGGACACCTTATTTAATTATTTTTGGAATTCTAATTCTGGGGACATAATTCTGGGGACACCTTATTTAATTATTTTCAGAATCCAGAGTATTTGTTTCATTATTAACATGGCACGAATAGCAAGAGCATCAGCGCCTGGAATCCAGCATCATATTACACAGCGGGGAAACAGGCGGCAACAGACCTTTTTCAAGGAACCTGAAGGCTGTCGCTGGAGAGACCCTTTTATCAAAAAAATGGAATTTTTTTTAGACCGGAGACTCAAGCCTCAAAAACCTGGATACAAAAAAAAAGATAAGTAAGGTGTCCCCGGAATACAGAATAAGGTGTCCCCGGAATACACAGTCCCCGGAATACACCCGGAATACACACGCCCTTTTTTTATAAGCCTCAAAAAACAGATAAATTTTCTTGAAAAATACGTAGTTTTGCGTATTTACAAACCTATTTTAATATTCTAATGATCATAAAGATTTAACAAATCCAGACTGAGACAAACCCGGTTCCGAGGCTGGGACATAAAGCATAGATCAATGTCGTCTGCTGCGGGTAATATCATATAACTGGTAATATGAAAGAAGATTGTAGAAAATAATAAGGGATAGACCTAGGTTTAATAACGACCCTGGCCTGTTGGCCGACATATATTCTTTAAACCAATCATAGTGAGGTAAATGGACAATTTAAATATTATAGAATCGACAACCCCACCAAAGAAAAGCATCCCCAATTTAAAAGAATATCGCTGTCCCCATTGTAATAAATTCCTTTTCAAAGGAAATGTCAAAAAATTAAATATGGCGTGTCATCATTGTCAGAAATGGATAAGTTCCACAGACCCTATCATTTGGACCGCTGCGGTTCCAACATTTTGGGAGACCAGATAATAATTCTCGTAATTCTCGGGGTCAGGCTTGCTTTGTTGTCGTTATTAGCTGATAGCTGTTATAGCTATAGCAGGGTCTGACCCTGATAAGTTTTTGTTTTTATAAAAGATATTGCCTGAATCAGGGGGCTAAAAAGGTCTTAGAGTGCACTTTTTGATACCAGAAAAGGGCATTTAAGAATGGTGTTTTTAATGGTGAATGGTGAATGAAGGGCAATAGTATCCGAAGATGCAGATAGACATACATTACTACGCAGCATACGCAATGGCACGGCTGGCAGGGATCAGGCCCAAGGCGGCCAGAACAATTGCCACGGCATCGCAATACGTGGATGATGCCGTTGACGCAGATATCCGGCATAATGAAAAGGGTAACAAACTTGCCCCCATTGTAACAGCGCACAAGCTTCTGGAACTTATGGAAAACAGTGATGTGAATGATCAGCCCTTTGTCTGGGTTCCTTTTCCAGTTTCTTCCGCATGTTTGGTTTCCAGGGAGGGCTGTGGACCAACGTGAGAAGATCAATTATAAGCGATGGCGCTGAAATAGCATCAGGCGCGCTGGGACATGGCGCAGTTGCAGTGCTGCCCGATCTGCCATATCTTAAGTGGAGTTTCAGATATGAGCACTCGCCTGAAACAGTCGAGCGGAACAATGCAGACATCTTTCTTGAAGCCTGCAGAAAACTGCACGCCATGTTTCAAAGATTTTTATCGCGCAGCACGGGCCATGATGACGGCACAAGCGGCATTGATTTTACCAGGGTGGAAGATTGCATAAAAGATATCCTGTCTTTCCAGAACGGAAAAACACAGCGATCGAAAAAATGGCGGACAGCCTTTGCCAAAGGCGAGCTTGGGATAAAACCCGGTCAGAAAATACCGGTTTATGATCCTGGACCCTGGGATAAACAAAGAAACCATTTCCCCGCCCTGGACAAACCGGAAAAAGCCGCTGCAAGCAATGTGTACCACTTTTATCAGGCCGCCAGCATCCACCGGCACACCCTGCTCCGGGAGCTTTTGCCCAAAAACAACCTGCTCGTGGTTTAAAAAAATTATCTGAGTAAATTTACGTCCTATAAAAAAGGAGACCATCAGCTCTATCTGCCAACAGAAATTCAAAAAATGCTGGAAGGGGCTGGACGAATAAGGATACAACTCCTGTAAATTCTGTCCCCCCAAAAAAACCTTGAAATTATGCCGGCATTTCAGCCTGGATTATCTGATTTTGGAACACCATTAGTATTTCACCGAGTGGATTTTGTTTGACAGCGAACAAAGACCACTCGGTTTTTTATTTTCAGGCCTTTGTGATCACATGATTTTTAAAATCAAAGTTTTTTGGTTTTTTTTCCACCATGATCCCCGGGGATTTGAAAAATATCATCCCTGTTGTAAGAACTATCAGCGGTAATCCACGAGCTGAACAACAATATTCAAGGAACATCAGGTGTGGCCAATGTCCGCTCCCTTATTGAAAACCCCATAATCGATACGATTTACGGCAAGATCGTGGATCTTGAGCTTGAATTGACCCGCCTTTCAAAAACATTTAAATCAAAACACCCAAAAATTTTACAGATCAACAGCGAACTCACCAGGAGCAGAAAAAGGCTTGATCAGGAAATTCAAAAAGAGTTTGAAAACCTGAAATCTGAAAGGAAAGTCCTTGTTGCAAGGGAAAAAACCCTTGAAAAAACCGTTTCAGAATTTGAAAGCGATGCCCTTGACTCCAGCACCAAGGAACTCAAATACACCATCCTTCAAAGAAACGTCACTACCAGCCAGAACCTTTACGATTTAATGGTTTCCAGGGTAAAAGAATCCAATATCCTCCAGACCAGCGATACATCCAATATCCGACTGGTGGAAAAGGCCGTCATCCCAATTGCCCCTGTCTCCCCCAACAAGAAAAGGAACCTTTTGCTCAGCATGATCGTGGGGATTATCTGTGGAGCAGGGCTGGCTTTTTTCCTTGAATATCTGGACCAGACCGTTCGTACGGAAGAAGATATTGCACTGCATTTTAATATTCCCGTTCTTTCAGTGATCCCTGAAGTGGAAACCTGAAAACCTTTAAGGAGCCCATTGTGATATTCAGAGTCAACAAAGAAAAAAAGAGAAAAAAAGACCTTAAAAACCTGCTTGTAAATTTTCCATCCAGCTCAGCCTTTGCTGAATCCTATAGGACCCTGAGAACCAATCTGTTTTTTTCTCTTATGGAAAAAAACCTTAAATCCATTGTGGTCACAAGTTCTGTTGAAGCGGAAGGCAAGACCACCACAGCCGCCAACCTTGCATACACCATTGCCCAGACCGAAAAAAAAGTTCTTTTGATCGATGTTGATCTGAGACGGCCCCATTTAAGTGCGCTTTTGGGCATGAGAAAAAAAACAGGTATCACAGGTCTTATATCAAATGTTTTTGGTGTTTCCCTGGATAAAGGAACGCTCAAGGATTTTTCAGTCAAAGACCTGATCCAGCTTGTCCGGCTCCAGTCCAAAACCTGCTGCCTTGACCTTGAAAGCAGTGACACCCGGGTGGCCATCTATTTTGAAAGAGGCCTTATGAAGGATATATACTGGAAAAACAGGCCTGAATCAAAAAGACTTGCCAGCACCCTGATAAAGGACAAACTGTTAACAAAAAAAGAGGCTGACCTTGCCCTGGGCCATCAGCAGAAATCTGCCCGCCGTATCGGAACCCTTCTTGAGACCATGGGTTTTGTCTCAAAAAAAGATATTTCCAAAGTCCTGTCCGTCCACAACATTGAAGCCATCAGGGCAGTTTCCGGCATAACCACAGGTACCTTTGCTTTTTCTTCCCAGCCTGTGGATGAACAAAGACCCGCAGACGGCCAGGAAATAGATTTTAACAAACTCTATATGGAGTTTGGCAGCACAAATGGATTCCTTTATTTAGATCATGCCATTGATTCAGTCGTAGAGGAGACCCTGACCCCGAATCTGTTTTTTCTGCCCGCAGGAGCCGTCCCCCCAAACCCGTCGGAAATTCTGGGGTCTTTCATATTTGGATTTTTACTGGACCAGTTAAAAACCCGGTTTGATTTCATCATCATTGATGCACCACCCGTCATGCCCGTCACAGATGCATTGGTTCTCACACCCAAAACAGATGGTGCTGTATTTGTCATAAAATCCGGTAACACGGACAGAAAAATAATCAAGGATGTCCTGGATCAGTTTGAAAAAGCCAGTCAGCCCATCATCGGCACCGTCCTGAACCGGGTCAACATGAAAAAAGAGGGCTACTACCGATATTATAAAAAATACTATTCTTCCTATTATGGACAATAAAAAAGGACGCAGATGAACGCAGATTACCAGGATTTTATATTAACCCATCTGAGCCATCTGAGAAAATCTGCGTCCCATAAAAAAACTTACTCTCTTTTAAAAACCCACTTGAATAATGTGTAAAAACACATTATCATTTAAGAATGATAATTGCATTGTGAAATTAAAATTTTTGAAATATGACAAAAGCTGATAAGAAAAACAAAAAGATTAGAAGAAGTCAAAATAATATTAAATTTCAAGAATTTGTCACCTGGCTTGAAGACAATGGGTTCTCGCTTGATCGGATAAGTGGAAGTCATCATATTTTTGTGCATCCGATTATTGAAACCCCGATAAACGCTCAAAAAAAGAAAGATGGAACAGCAAAAGCGTATCAAATTAAGCAAGCCATTAATATTATTGATGGAGAGTAATCATGGAATATACTGTTAAAATTTTTCCTGATCCAGAAGGTGATGGCGATTATATGGCTGAAATTCAAGAACTTAAAGGGTGTTCTGCTTTTGGCGAAACACCTGAAGAAGCTCTGAGAGAAGTAGAAATAGCCATGCAATTGTGGATTGAAACTGCAAAAAAATATGGTAAACCAATTCCGAAACCGAAAAATAAAAAAATCAATGAACCTAAAAAACGGTTCAATGTAATATTCCCTGAATCGCTCCTTTCAGATGTGGATGAGTACAGGGGGAAGCATGGAATGAAGCGGTCCGAACTCCTTGCTGCCGCTGCTGAACAATTTATTTCATCAACCCGGAGGACTCATCTGGGGCATTAATCCTCCCTGCAAAATTCTTACAATGCTGTTTAATAAAGGACGCAGATGAACGCAGACCGCCATGTTTTTACAACACCCCATCTGAGCCATCTGAGAAAATCTGCGTCCCATAAAATAGGACGCAGATGAACGCAGATTACCAGGATTTTAAACACACAGACCTGACAAAAAAGATCATTGCAATCTTTTACCAGGTTTACAACACCCTGGGCTATGGCTTTCTTGAAAAAGTGTATGAAAAAGCCATGATGTTTGAATTTAAAAAAGCCGGCATCTCCGCCAACTCCCAGTTCCCAATAAAAGTAGACTATCAAGGCCACATTGTCGGTGAATATTTTGCCGATATACTTATCGAAAACAAGGTCATCATTGAAATTAAGGCAGCCAAAGACTTATCATTAGAAAACGAAGCCCAACTTCTCAACTACCTGAAGGCAACCCAAGCAGAAGTAGGCCTCCTTCTCAACTTCGGCCCTGAACCCCAAATCAAAAGAAAAGCCTTTGACAATAAATAAACAACCCATCTGAGCCATCTGAGAAAATCTGCGTCCCACATGAGAACCTTGAAAATAATCGCCATTATTCTCTTATCCTTTATGGTAATCATAAACTGCGTCCTGTTCCTATCCAGGTTTCAATACCAGAATGGAATCAATTTCATGCACGAGAAAGAATATGATATGGCCCTTGCCTCCTTTACCCGGGCTGAAAACCTGATCCCCCCGTTTTTAGGCAAGATCTTTTTTCTCCAGGACCATATGCGCATCCATACTCAAAAAGGGATGGCCTTCCATGACCAGGGCCTTGCCCTCTGGAAAGAAAAAGGCATATCCACCAACGTATCTGCATTGTACAAAAAAGCCGGAATCAGCTTCACCAAAGCCGCTAAAATAGATCCAGGCGATTATATCACCACCTATTGGCTTGCAAAAACACAAAACGCCCTGGAGTCTATAACGGGATACCTTAAGCCCCATGACCCAAACCCCTATAATGCCCAACCCCTCTATGAAAAAGCCATTGCCTTAAGACCCAGCGGCATCGAGGTCCATTATGCCTATATCCGTTATCTCTACAACAAAGGAGAAAAAAAACGCATCCCAGAACTTGTTCAATATATGACTCAAATCTACCCCCAATCCTACTTTCATCTGAAAAAAGAACCTTTTTTTAATGACTATCTTATTGCGAACATGGAAACAGGCCTTTTATCTGCCCTGGATCAGGACATAACCCCCATATCTGCTTTCCAGGCACTCTCTGATATCCAGGTCGCAAAAAAAAACTATCATAAAGCAATTACCTATTACAGTAAAAGCCTGGAAGTTAAACCCTTTACCAACACATCAGGCAACTATCTGAACATGGGGCAATTGTATTTAAAAAGCCAACTCCCGGAAAAAACGGAAAAGACCACTATCTGGTTTACAAAGGCATTAAAAAAGGCAGACAATTTTGATGCCACCCTTGAAAAGATATTTAACATCTACACACGAGCAAAGGCATTGGATGAATTTATCCGGTTTTCCATCCACATCGAAGAAAACCTGGCCCATCCCCCCGTCCTGGATATCAGCATTGCAGAGGCCTGGATTAAAATGGGAAACCCCCAGCTTGCAAGGGCAAGACTGCTCAAGCTCAATGCAAAAAAGCCCAATGCACACGCCCACTACCTTTTAGCGACCATCGCTGAACGAGAAAACGACTGGGACCAGATGGAAACCTCCATCCAGCGGGCAACACTGCTGGATCAAAACAACTACACCTATTACAACCTGCTCACAAAGGCCCTGATAAACCAACAAAAATACACCCATGCCGAAGAAACAGCCACAAAAGCCATAACCCTTGCGCCAAAAAACAATCCCTGGGTTTTCAACAGCCGGGCTGTCATCCGATGGCGCCTGAAAAAATATTCCCCGGCGGCTTCAGACTGGGAAAAAGCCTTTACCATAAAACCCGACCAAAGCGATTTTCCCTACCGAATAGCCCTGGCAATGGAACAGGAAGGCAACTTTAAAAAAGCCCAGACCTTTGCTGTCAAAGCCCTGACCCTTGCCCCAGACAACAAAAAATACAAAACCCTTGAAACCCGGCTAAAAACCCACTGAGCCCATCAGAGAAAATCTGCGTCCCATAAGTCCCATATGAATATACCATTTTACATAATCTGCACCCTGATCGTATTCACCCCTCTTGCCCGTGGTTCCGTCCATCCATGGGCAACAACCATCATCCAGATCCTGATTCTGCTATCAGCCATCATTATGGTCGCAAAAAAAACCGCCATCCCAAAAACACCAATGACCAAACCCATAACAGCCATCCTGATCCTGTGCGCAGTATCCTTTACCTTTTCTTCCCACAAACCCGTTGCCTTTGAAGGGCTTCTCATGCTTTTAACATACATAGCAGCCTATTTTATAACCCAGTCCTGTGTCAAAACCAGAAAACAGCAGCGCATCCTGGTGTACACCATCATAGCAACGGCCATACTGCTCTCCGTCATCGGCATATTCAAACGCTTCGGCCTGAACCCCTTACCCTTCTGGATATACCCTGATATCGGCAACCCCTCACCCGATTCAATCTCAGGCGCATACGTCAACCGAAACCACCTGGCAGGATTCCTTGAAATGGCAATCCCCCTGCTTATCATATTGTTCATCACCCGGCAAAGAACCCTTGAAACAAAACTCGGCCTTGTCTTCCTGACCCTGTTCCTCCTGACAACCCAGGCCTTTACCCTGTCACGCGGCGGATGGATATCCACCATAACGGCCATACTCTTTTTGGCAGTTGTATTACTATCCCAGAAAAGTTTTGTTGACAAAAAAATCATTTTGACAATCGGAGCCTGCATTGTAATCATGTCTCTTTTTATCCTTGCAAGCCTGCCCGTTGTTGAAAGAATCACCACCCTGACCCAGCAGGATACCACAGACAATATTTCCGGCAGGATGCGATGCTGGAAAGGCACCATTCTCCATATAAAAGACAACCTGCTCCTTGGAACCGGCCCCAATACCTTTACCGTGGCATACCCTGCTTATCAAATCCCGGGGCCTGCTGTCTTAAGACGCTATGCCCACAACGACTACCTGCACTTCACAGCAGAAACGGGAATCCTGTTCATCCCGATATTAATGTACACGCTATTTTGCTTTTTCAGAACAGGCTTTCAAAACCTGAAAAGCCAAAGCCGCCAGAAAAAAGGGATTGCCCTGGGCGCCATGGCAGCAATCTTTGCCATACTTATCCACTCCTTTTCTGATTTCAACCTGAACATACCAGCCAATGCCTTCACCTTCACCGTCATAGCAGCACTGGTATTTAACCCATCTGAGTCATCTGAGAAAATCTGCGTCCCCAAAAAAAAAGTTATCCTTATTAACTTTATGGCTTATTATAAAGCTTAATCAAAGCTTGATGGAGGTTGTTTACCATGGGAACACAGTTTGTGACAGATGTACAAGGCAATAAAACAGCGAAAACATTCAATGTCATAATCGAGCAGGATAATGAGGGATTTTATATCGCCAGTGTACCTGAATTAAAGGGGTGCCATACACAGGCAAAATCTCTGGATGTTTTATTAGACCGTATTAAAGAAGCCATTGCATTGTGTATGGAGGTTGATGACATTGCCTTTCCTAATCAATTTGTCGGGTTTCAAAGAATATCGGTTTCTATATGACACAATATCCATCTTTGCAGGGCAAACAGCTTGTTAAAGTACTTAAAAAGATAAAATTCAGTGTTAACAAAGATTCTTCGCGATTGTGAAATAACTCGGGATGATCTTTTGAAGCTTATCTAAAGTCTTGATACTTTACCCCCAAACAACGACAACAAAGCAAGCCTGACCCCATCCCACCAATAACGGATTGAAAAAAAAGACAATAATAGGTTGATTTATCTCTAAATTAGAGATAAATAT
>JACNHV010000396.1 GCA_014383445.1 Candidatus Desulfobacula maris
TATGCATATGTGTTCATGGCGATTAAATCCGCTTTTGACCCGGGAGTTCCCATTAACGAGGGTGCTATTCGTCCCATAACAATGACAGCCCCTGAAGGATCTATTGTCAATTGTAAATTTCCGGCAGCAGTGGCAGCAAGAATGGTCGTGGGTCATTTTATGACTGAAATGGTGTTTAAAGCTTTGGCAAAAGCCGCTCCCGATAATATCATTGCAGGCTCCGGCGGAACGCCTGCTCAGACCAACATTTTTCATGGCTCATTTGCCAATGGTAAACCTTGGCACACCATGATCATCCGCGGTGGCGGAATGGGAGCTTCTTCAAGATTTGACGGCCATCACTGTGCCATCTTTCCTGCAAATGGCGCCAACACTCCTGTTGAAATTCTTGAAAGTGATACAACCATGCTTGTTGAAGAAAGAAGCCTGATACTGGACTCAGGTGGCCCTGGCAAACAGCGTGGTGGTATTGGCAGGCGAATGATCTTCCGTTCTCCTGATGAAGGTGAGAATTCATGCGGAACAACTTCCATTGCTGTGCAGGCAGGACGTTATATTTATCCGCCCAAGGGCATGTTTGGGGGAAAAGACGGATCATTGGCCAAATTCCAGAAAAATGGCGAAAATGCAGATCCAAGCACCCTTACCTTTATGGACCCCGGTGATCGGATTTCATTTGTCAGCGCGGGCGGCGGCGGATACGGGGACCCCTTTGAGCGGGACCCAAAAGCTGTAGAACGTGATGTGCAATATGGTTATGTAAGTATTGAACGAGCAAAACAGGATTATGGCGTTATTATTGACCCGGAATCTCTTAAGCTTGACCTTGATGCTACCCTGGAACTCCGTAAAAAAAATGAGCAGTCTTTAATGGAATTGCCTTAATGAGATGTGAGATATGAGATGTGAGAGAAACAAAACGGATAGTTTTTTCTCACTACTCAAAACTCATACCTCACTACTTTCATATAAAATAAGGAGACAAAATGGAAAAAACCTTTATGCCCCAGTTCAAAAATATGGACCACCTTTTTGATCATCAGCTTGAAGGGCTTAAATGGACTATTGCCCATGCTTACAATGGATCGCCCTTTTACAGGGAACAATTTAAAGCAGCCGGGGTCACACCTCTGGATATAAAGTCCCTTTACGATCTTGAGCAACTACCGTTTACCACAGGAAAAGATCTTAAGGAAGGGTATCCTTTTCCCCTTTTGTCTGTACCCCAAAAAGATGTGGTCCGTATCCATGCCTCCTCAGGCACCACAGGAAAACGAAAAATTCTTTCATATACGGCAAAAGATCTGGATGTATGGTTTGATATGTTTGCAAGATGTTATGAAATGGCAGGATTGACAAGGGAGGACAGAGTACAGATCGCCGTGGGTTATGGTGTGTGGACAGCAGGCATGGGGTTTCAGCTGGGATGTGAACGCTTAGGTGCCATGGCAATTCCTGTGGGTCCCGGCAATATTGACATGCAATGCCAGTTCCTTGTCGACCTGCAGTCAACAGTTCTCTGCTGCACTGCATCCATGGCCCTTCTCATGGCGGAAGAAGTTAATAAGCGAGGTCTTAAAGACAAAATAAATTTAAAAAAAATCATCCTGGGATCTGAGCGAAGCAGTTCTGCCATGCGCACAAAGATCAAAGATCTGTTAGGTCTTGAAGACATGTTTGATATCCCGGGTATGACTGAGCTTTACGGCCCTGGAACGGGACTTGACTGCCATAAGCATGAAGGGATTCACTATTGGGCTGACAAATATATCCTTGAAATTTTAAACCCGGATACACTAAAACCCGTTAAAGACGGGGAAGTCGGTGAAATGGTGGTCACCACCCTGTGCAAAGAGGCATCACCTCTTGTTCGATATCGGACAAGGGATCTCACTCGTAAAATCAGCGCCCCGTGTTCCTGCGGGAATATCCTTCCCATGCATGACAAAATCATGGGTCGTTCCGATGACATGATCATCTTAAGAGGAGTTAACATCTATCCCGGACAGATTGATGAAATTCTATCTTCCATTGCTGAAATGGGAAGCGAATACCAGCTGCATCTTGAAAGAAAGGATGACGGCAAGGATTACATGACCATCAAGGCAGAAATACGGCAGGGACTTGATACAAAAAATATTGAAAATATAAAATTAAAAGTTAAAAAAATGATACAATCAAAGATCATGGTCAGCTGTGATGCACAGATTTGTGACTATGGCGAACTTCCACGGTTTGAAGGAAAAGCCAAGCGTATCTTTGATAACCGCAGCTAAAGAAAGGAAACTATATGAAAGCATTTAAGTATTTATCCCCCAAAACTATTGAAGAGGCCATTGCTTTTCATGGCCAGCACAGCGAGACTGCCAAATATATGGGCGGGGGGACAGATGTGATTGTCAAAGTTAAGGAAGGATGGATGGAACCAGACTTTCTGATTTCCCTGAAAAAAATAAAAGGCTTGTGTGAACTGCATAAAAATGATGCAACGGGCGAACTTTCCATTGGTGCCATGGTCACCCATGCCACCCTGGAAAAATCTCTCATGATCCAGAATGAGTATCCCATTATCTATGATGCTGTCTCCAATATCGGGTCTTTACAGGTGAGAAACGTTGGGACCATCGGCGGAAACCTGATCAATGCCGTACCATCAGCTGATGGTGCCATCCCCCTGATTGCTCTGGATGGTGTAGCTCTTCTTCACGGTCCTGATGGTGAACGTTCCGTAGAGGTGAAAGACCTGTTTATAGAACCCTACAAGACTATTTTAAAACCCGGGGAACTCCTTAAAAAAATTACGATCCCGCCCCCGGCACCCCATACTGGAAGCGCCTATATCAAATTCGGCCGCAGGGCTGCCATGGAACTTCCTTTGATCGGCATTGGCGTTCTCTTAACCCTGGAAGATGATCTTAAGACCTGTGCAAAGGCGAGGATCTGCTTAGGGGTTGCAGCACCAACACCAATGCGCGCCTTTGATGCAGAAAAATTTCTTGCAGGTAAAGAGATCAATGAAGAAATCCTGATTGAGGCAGGTAAAATTGCCGCAGATGAATCCAAGGTCAGAGATAGTGTCAGGGGAAAAGCCTGGCACAGAAAAGAAATGATCCGGGTCCATGTGAGAAGAATGGGCCTTAAATGCATAGAGATAATTAAAAATAACCGTTAGGAGAGACTTTACCCATGACGACAAATATATCTTTTTTATTAAATGGTGACAAGATCTCTTACGAGATCAAAGACCATTGGACCCTTTTACACCTTTTAAGAGAAGAAATGGGGCTGATAGGAACAAAAGAGGGATGCGGCAATGGTGAATGCGGTGCCTGCACTGTAATTGTTGATAAGCTTGCTGTAAATTCATGCCTGTACCTGGCCATTGACGTTGACGGGGCAAGCATTGAAACCATTGAGGGCCTTGCCTCCACGAATGGAACCTTACACCCTTTGCAACAGTCTTTTGTGGACAAAGGGGGTATCCAGTGCGGATTCTGTTCGCCAGGAATGATCATGTCTTCCAAGGCATTGCTGGATGAAAACCCCAGGGCAAATCATGAACAGATAAAACATGCACTTGCCGGAAATATCTGTCGGTGCACAGGATACGTACAGATCCTTGAGTCTGTTGAAGCTGCAAGAGATAAGGGAGGGCAAAATGAATAATTTAAACCCTGATACAAATCGTGAATTCAGTGTTGTGGGGAAAAGAATCCCAAAACTGGACGCTGCCCAGAAAGCCATGGGAAGGGCTGAATATATCCAGGACATAAAACTGCCGGGTATGCTCTTTGGAAAGATCCTTTACAGCAAACATGCCCATGCTGATATTGTTAAGATTGACACATCAAAAGCCCGCGCCTTAGCAGGTGTTCATGCGGTTTTAACAGGCGAAGACGTTCCCAAAAAAATGAAAATGGGATTTTACAAGGACAATCCCCCCATAAAAAAAGGTAAGGTCTGTTCCTTTAGAGATGAAGTAGCTGCAGTGGCTGCCATAAGTCCTGAAATTGCAAAAAAGGCTTTGGATCTTATTGAAATAGAATATGAAGAACTCCCTGGTATTTTTGACCCGGAAAAAGCCATGGAAAAGGATTCACCCCTGGTTCATGAATATCATAAATCCAATGTACTTAATCTGCCTTGGAAACTTCATTACGGGGATGTTGAAAAAGCAGAAAAAGAATCTGATTTTGTGGTGGAAGAAAAATTTACCACTCAGTGGGTCACCCATTGCTGTCTGGGAACAAGTGGTGCCATTGCCCTGTTTGATTCCAATGACAATTTGACCATTCATACCAATACCCAGATCCCCTCGCTTGCACAGAAGGATTTTTTGGAATCCTTAAAAGCCATGGGGCTTGTGAACAAAAGAGTCAGAGTCATCAAACCGATTATAGGTGGCGGGTTCGGCTCAAAGCTTGACACCTATGCCTATGAACATATTTCTATCCTGCTGGCCTATGCATGCAGAAAACCCGTTAAGATCATGTTTGACCGTGTTGAGGAATTCAAAGCCACTTCCACACGACAGCCCACAGTGATCTATATCAAACAGGGCTGCGATAAGAACGGGAAGCTGACCTTCAGGGACATGAGAATGGTTCTGGATAACGGGGCCTACACCTCCTGGGGCGCAACAACGCCATCTGTTATGATGATGCCCATAACCTCTCTTTACCGTGTGGATAATGTAAGGTTCAATGCCAAGTGTGTTTATACCAATAACACCTATTCCCAGGCCATGAGGGGATATGGAAACCCCCAGGCCACATTTGCCATTGAATCCACCCTGGACATGCTGGCAGAAAAAGCAGGGATAGGCCGGGTTGACATCAGACGTATTAACCGGAACCAGCCCGGTGATATAACACCACAGGGATTTAAAATCACCTCCTGCGGTATTTCCGAATGTATTGATGAAGTTGAAAAAGAATTTGCCATAGACGGGCCAAAAGAAAAAGGCATTGGAACGGGCATTGCTTCCCTTATCCACGTAGGCGGCGGCGCTCGTATATATAAATCCGATGGCTGTGGTGCTATTTTAAAAATGGATGACTATGGCAAGGTGGATATTTTCACCGGCGGCACAGACATGGGCCAGGGTCTGGATAATATTACGGCCCAGATTGTGGCTGAAGAGCTGGGACTTTATGTTGAAGATATCAATGTAGTGCATACGGATACAGACGTGTGTCCCTGGGATGTCGGTGCCCATGCCAGCCGGAGTACCTTTGTGGCTGGAAATGCAGCTTTAGGGGCTGCAAAAAAAGTAAAAGAAACCATACTGGAATACGGGTCAAAATTTCTGGATGCAGATCCTGAAGATCTTGTTTTACGAGATAGAGCTATCTTTGTTTCGGGTGATCCGGAGAAGAGCATGCCCATTGATAAGCTCTTGAGAAAAGCTCATTTCTCACCCCAGGGCAAAATGCTGATGGCAGATTTTTTCTATGATCCTGACAATGAAAACATGGGCAAGGAATTCAAGGGCAATATGTCAGTCACTTATGCTTTTGGAGCCCACGGCGTCAAGGTCAAAGTAGATGAAGAAACAGGCAAAGTTCAGGTACTTGATTATGTGGCAGCACATGATGTTGGCAGGGCAATTAATCCTTTGCTTCTTGAAGGCCAGGTTTATGGCGGTGTGGTCATGGGACTCGGGTATGCATTGACAGAAGAAGTGGTTACCAGAAACGGACAGAATATGAATGCCAATTTCCGGGACTACAAGCTATTTACAGCAAAAGATGCCATAAAGATCAAAGCACCTGTTGTTGAAACATATGATGAATACGGTCCTTTTGGTGCCAAAGGAATAGGAGAGCCTGGATGTGTTCCCACGGCTCCTGCCATTGCAAATGCGATTTATGATGCCGTGGGTGTTAGAATTTTTGATCTTCCCATTACACCTGAAAAAGTACTGGCAGCTTTAAAGGAGAAAAAAAGTGCGACTACCGAGATTTAAATATTTAGGACCGGAAACACTTGACCAGGCTCTTGACCTTTTAAACACACACAAGGATGATGCAAAAATTCTTGCAGGAGGGACTGATCTTCTGGTCAGGATGAAAAAAGGACTTTTAAAGCCAAAAGCACTTATCAGCCTGAAAGCCCTGAACGAATTATCCTATATTAAAAAACAGGACGGATATATTAAAATCGGGGCTCGAACACCCCTGGCAGATATCATTGCCTCTGACCTGATTCAAAAAGAGGCCAGAGCTTTGTTCCAGGCATGCGAAAAAATAGGTGCCGTCACCATCCAGCACTACCGCGGTACCATCGGTGGGAACATCCTTCAGGACAACCGGTGCCATCACTACAACCAGTCTGATTTCCACAGGTCAGGCAGACAGGCCTGTCACAAGGATGGCGGAAAAATCTGTTATGCCCGAGAAGAAGCTGACCGGTGCAACTCCACCTGCCAGTCAGACGGTGCCACAGCACTTATGGCTTTAGGTGCCGGCATCATCCTGGCACAAAAAGGTGGGAAAAGAACCGTGGATCTTACCGACTTTTATACCACTGACGGCATCATGCCGCATGCCATGGAATCCCATGAACTTTTAAAGGAAATCATTATACCTGTCCAGGGAGGCCAAAGTGCCTATCATCGACTTGCCTATAGATCTGCCATTGATTACCCTATTGTCTGTGCAGGGGTTTTTTTAAAGCCATCCCAAAAAAATGAAATAGCTGATGCAAGGATCGTTGTCGGTGCAATGAGCAGGTCACCGCTCTTCCTTGCCCAGGCATCCTCTTCTTTAAAGGGAAAAAAGCTTAACGATACCTATGCTTTTAAAAAAGCTGCAGACGTATCCATGGATAGTGCTGCAACCTTTGCCGTTCATAATGTAGGTGCAACCCTTGAGTACAGGTGTGCCATGGTATCCCAAATGGTTATTCAGGCTCTTGAACAGGCTGCTGCAGCAATAAAGGCATAACAGATAATATTGGAGTATTATTAAAATGGAAAAAATTCAGATCTTCTTAAATATTAATGATAAACCCTGTGAGGTCATGATCTATCCAAACGATACCCTTCTGGAAGTATTGCGGGATGAACTTGACCTTACCGGGTCAAAAGAAAGCTGCAGTGAAGGTGTTTGCGGGTCCTGCACGGTTCATATGGATGGAAAGCCAGTCCGGTCCTGCCTGACCCTTGCCATGGAAGCTGTGGGAACAAAAATCACCACTGTGGAAGGCCTTGTCAACGGGGATGAATTGTCAGATCTTCAGCAGTCCTTTGTTGATCACGGGGCGGTCCAGTGCGGATTCTGTACGCCTGGGATGCTCATGAGTGCTGATGCATTGATTAAAGAAAATTCCAGACCCGATGAAAAAACCATTCGAAAAGCCCTTAGCGGAAACATCTGCCGGTGCACTGGATATGCAAAAATTATTACAGCCGTTGCCCATGCCGGCAATCCACAGGACCATTGCCC
>JACNHV010000223.1 GCA_014383445.1 Candidatus Desulfobacula maris
AGGAGGTGATTATTATGATCAGAGGACTTCAACCCGGTATCAGTACTATGGATGGCTGGGGGTTGAGCATGTTCACCAATGATGAATTGACCGAAATTCATCTGGCCACCTTAGACGTGCTGCAAAATTATGGTGTCGGAGTTTATTGTGACGAGGCCATGGATATTTTTGAAAGCAGCGGGGCTTATGTGGACCGTGAAAAAAAACATGTTCGCATCCCTCCACACCTGGTGGAAGATGCCATTAGATCTGCTCCCAGCACCATTCTGATGGCTGGGCGAACCCCAAAATATGATGTAACGCTTCAGGGAGGCAGGATCGGATACACCTGCTTTGGCGCAGGAGTCATGGTCGTGGATCCCTTTACCGGTGAGCACCGGGAATCCAACAAAATAGATGTCGGCCATACCGCTTTGGTATGTGATGCCATGGATAATGTGGATATATACTCCAGTGCAGTGGTTGCCAGGGATATCGAGCGGGCTACCGATTTAAATGAAGCCGAAGCGTTTTTAAGCAACACGCTCAAGCACTGCCACCATATTGATTTGACTGGCGGTGAAGGAGCAAAAAAGTTTTTTGAAATGGCTGCTGCCATTGTTGGTGGAAAAGACGAGTTAAGGAGACGGCCCCTGGTTTCTGCTCTGGTGTGTCCAACCAGTCCGTTGGAGCTGCACACGCATACCGCAGAAATCATCATTGAGTGTGCCAAGGCAGGCATTCCGGTGAACGTTCTTTCCATGGCCATGTCCGGGGCTTCTGCCCCTGTCACCATTGCTGGAACTTTGGTAACCCACAATGCAGAAGTGTTGTCCGGAATTGTTCTGGCCCAGTTGACTGCTAAAGGAGCTCCGGTTATTTACGGCAGCTCCACTACAACTTTTGATTTAACCTATGCCACCGCTCCGGTCGGTGCACCGGAACTTGGAATGATCAGTGCCGGCGTTGTGGCGTTGGCACGCAAGTATATGTTGCCCAGTTATGTGGCGGGTACATAGGCTGACAGCAAAATTTCCGATTGCCAGGCAGGACATGAGAAGACTATAACTTCTCTGTTGCCGGCATTGGCGGGCGCAAATATCATTTACGGGATGGGTATGTTGGAGTTAGGTGTGACTTTCAGCTTTGCCCAGCTTGTTATCGACAATGAAATTGCCCGGATGTGTAAAAGAGTGGCTATGGGAGTACCAATCAATGATGAGACTTTGGCGGTTGAACTCATAAAGGAAGTTGGGTCCGGAAAAGATTTTCTGGCTAAGAAACATACCCGGCAGTTTATGGGACAGGAACAGTCCAAGGTAAAATTGATCGACCGGAGAATGAGAGGTGCCTGGCAAAAACGTGGCGGCAAAGATATGGCCGAGGCGGCTGCAGACGAAGCTCGCTACATTTTGGAAACACATAAACCAGAACCACTTTCAAAAGAAGTTTTGTCAAAATTGCGCTCCATAGTTGAAGAACAGGAGGCTTTGGAAGCGGAACAAGCCGCAAAAGCCGAAAGAGAAGGATAAATCAGCCAGGTAACGTATAATATGTATTAGATACAGACGAAGAGTGTCGATGATACTTCTAATCGGGTATTTTGATGGAGACGGAATTTGGTAAAGAACACGGAGAGATTTCCGACCAAGGAGGCCGGTGAAACTACCCGACACTATTTACAGGATTCACACACCCTCTCCTTTCAGGCTGGGTGTATCATCGATCAACTTGAAGCAACAAGATAGTTAATTGAATTTTTCATTATTGGGAGCGCTTGAATGGAATCCAATCGGGTTTCCATTCAAGCCCCTAAACTATACGGAATGCTGTAAAAAAGAGGGGGTCCAATGAAGATTACACGAAGAGATTTCTTGAAAAAAACGGCAACGGGTGTGGTACTTGCCGGTGTCGCAACAGGATTACCCGTTAATGTATTCGCAAATGAAAAGACCGTCAAGATTGGCATGAATATCCCAATGACGGGTGATTATGCGCCATGGGGCCTGCCAGGCCTTTACGGGTGTGAAATCATTGCCGATGACATCAATGCTGCCGGTGGTGTCAAGATCGGCAATACTAACTACAAAATTGAAATGGTATCATTTGACCATGCCTATGATACTGAAAAGACGATTCAGGGGTATAAAAAACTGGTTCTTGAAGATGATGTTAAGATGGTCATGATGCTAGGGGGGTCGACTGTTTCGTCTATACTGCCCTGGGCACAGCGAAAGAAGATGCTGACAACAACCTTGTTACCCAGTGATATCACCCCCAAGTCAGAATACGTGATCGCAACCTGCGAAAGCCACCCGCTCTACAATGTAACGGGTGTCGAATGGCTGGCTGAAAATTTTCCTGAGGCGAAAACCGCGGTCATCGTAACCAATAACGATGTAGAATGGGGTCTGCAATCCGCCTCTACCTATAAAGCAGCTTTTGAAGTGGCGGGTATTAAAGTGGTTGATGTCAATCTGCACGGGTTTGATGTCACTGATTTTGCGCCCATCGTAAGCTCGGTACTGGCCAAAAAACCGGACATCTTCTGCATGGCCACCAGCTTTTACACGACACCATTGATGGAACAACTTTACCATCAGGGTTATAAAGGTAAGATCATTTCCTGCACACTGGATTACTATAATGAAATCATCGCCAAGACCAGCAAGGAATTTGTTAACGGAACGATTTTCCAATTCCCTGATTTTGATGATCCGGCACTTTTGCAAGAGGGAATTCACTTTCCGGATCCCAATGGTTTCGATGCTAAGTTCAGAAAAAATCATCCCAATGACTGGTCTGCTGTTGCCTGGGAATATCCTGCGATTCTGCTGAACTGGATCGAAGGTGCCAAAGCAGCCGGCAGTGTCGAGCCCACTGAGGTTTTGAAAGCCTTGAAATCCAACAAAAAACCCAATTTTGTATTTGGCGGCGGTCGCTGGTGGGGTAGCGAACTCTGGGGTCTTGACAATGCCATTGTGGGTCGCTGGCCCGTGGTTGTCATTGAAGACGGCAAGGCTCGCATCAAGGAATTCAGAAGTCTTACCGACTGGCTTGATAAGAACAATGATATCCTTAAAAAGAACATGAAAGCACTCGGCCTTCGTACGGTCTGATTAGTCAGTTCCGGATAATAATCGGAGAAGGAGCAAACGGCTCCTTCTCTTCTTAGACTTGATGCAAAACATCTATAAGAATTGAGGTGTTACATGGAGCTGATTCTCCAATCTATAGTCAATGGCCTGATTCAAGGCGGCTTTTTTGCCTTGTTTGCCGTGGGACTGGTGCTTATCTTCGGCGTCATGGGGGTTGTGAACTTTGCCCATGGAGAGCTGGTGATGGTTGGTGCCTACACGGTTTGGGTTTTACACGCACAAAACGGTGTTCCCTTTATACCTGTTGTCATGATCGCAATCATTGTTGTGACTGCGATTGGTTTACTGATGGAGCGTTTCCTGTTTAGACCCACCTGCAACGATCCATTGGCAGGTCTGATATGTTCCATAGGGATATTGTTCATCCTACAGGTTCTTGCAACCGTAGTGGGTGGTGACGGCCCCTCAAAGCAGGTTCCGCCGCCATACCACGGTACGTTGGTTCTATTTGATTTTTTGCATGTTCCCTATCAAAGAGTGTTCAGTTTTTTCATATCTGCTGCCGGGTTGGGGACGCTCTGGTATTTCCTTACCCGGACCAAATTTGGCTGGGCGCTCAGAGCTGTTGCCCAGGATCGTGAGGCCTCGGCCTTACAAGGGATAAATATTAACCGCATCTCCATGATTGCTATTGGTGTCGGCGCAGCGCTTGCCGGTCTTGCCGGTGCATTAATGGCACCCTTGGCCAATATCAATCCGCATATGGGTCATAACGTCATCATAACGGCGTTTATTGTGACCATTGTGGGGGGCGTAGGCAGTTTGTCGGGTGCTGTTATGGCAGCAGTGATATACGCAATGTTCCATACATTTATTACTGTCTATTTCGGTGGTGTCATCGCAACAATCTGTGGGTTGCTATTGATGGTGGTTGTTCTGATTATCAAGCCCACTGGAATCATGGGCGTAAAGGTGAGTGAATAACAAGATGAAAATCATTATAAGACTACGAAAAATAATTGCTCTCATTATTCTCCTTGCAGGCCTCATTGTTCTCCCACACTATCTGGAATTTCACTATCAGGATTTGTTGATTTTTCTGATCGTGAACGTGCTGGTTGTAGCCAGTTACAGAATTGTGACCTTAACAGGTGAATGGTCGCTGATACATGCGGTAATGATGGGTGTGGGTGCCTATACGGCAGCCCTGCTGTTCAAAAATTATAATGCGGCTATGTGGTTTACCTTGCCGCTGGCTGGTGGCGCGGCAGCATTAACCGCTGCATTATTGTCTTTTCCTTTATTCAGGATGACACAATTTTATTTTCTGATCGGGTCCTTTGCCGCGGGGGAGGCCATTCGCCTGACCTGGATGCAATTCATTTTCCCCTTTGGCGGTTCCGGTGGCCTAAGCGGTATCGAGCCACCCATAATCGGCAGTATCGATTTCATGGACCCGATTCCCTATTACTACCTGGCTCTGGGTGTCGTTCTAATCTGTCTTTTTATCCTCTATCGGATTGAAAATTCCAAAATTGGTATGACGCTGCATGCGATACACTGGAAGGCACCCCTGGCTGAGTCGGTGGGTGTTGATACCTGGCGCTACCGGGCACTGGCTTTTATTATCGGTTCTTTTTTTGTTGGTATTGCCGGTGCCCTTAAAATTCACTATTTAGGCACCATTACTCCCAATCAATTTGGTATCGGGTTTATGGTGTTTATCCTGATATGGGTAATCGTGGGCGGCTATAAAACGATATATGGACCGCTTATCGGTGTTGTCGTGTTAACCATATTTGATGAATCTGTCCGGGGGTTTGGTGAGCTTAGACCGGCAATTTATGGCGGAGTGTTAATCATTTCCATTCTTTTTTTACCTTTAGGTCTGGAAAGTATTTACCCCAAAATTCTTACCTGGTGTGGAATTGGCAGCAATTCCAGCGACGGGCCGCCGCCTTAACAAATTCATGAGGGTTGATATCAGGCGTGAAGAATGTACATTTTCACAATTACCATGGCAAATCATTTAAGTTTAAAGCGAGACTTTCGTGTCAATATTAGAAGTTAGAAAACTAACAAAACAGTTTGGCGGGTTGACAGCACTGAATAACATCAGTTTTAAGGTTAAAGAAGGTGAGATTCACGGCTTGATCGGGCCCAATGGTGCCGGCAAGAGCACCGTGTTCAAAAATATTGCCGGTTTCTACACACCCACAAAAGGTGAGATTGTTTATCAGGGAAAAAAAATTTCCGGTAACCAACCCCACATCATCGCTAAAATGGGCATTGTCCGTACTTTTCAGGAAACAACCCTATTTCAGGAAATGACTGTGTTTGAAAATGTGCTGATGGGCAGCCTTGCCAAATCAGACATCAATTTATTTTCTGCCATTTTGGGTCTGGACAAACAGCAGCAGAAGGCCGCCAGGGAAAAAGTACTGGAAGTGCTTGAATTTATGGGCTTAACTGATCGTAAAAATCAGCTTGCCTCTGAACTGCCTTTGGGATCTCAGCGTACCTTGGCCATCTCCATTGCATTGGCATCGGAACCTAAGCTGATGCTGATGGATGAGCCTTTTGCGGGTATGAACATGGAAGAAACAAATCATATGATGGACCTGACCCGAAAAGTACAGGAATCAGGGATTACGATTGTGCTTGTGGAACATGATATGAAAGCGGTTATGGGGTTATGCCATTTTTTAACCGTGTTGAATTTTGGACACTTACTAGCAGAAGGGACACCAGAAGAAATACGGCATAACGAACAGGTGATTGAAGCTTATCTGGGTGGAGCAAAATAAATTATGTTGTTAGAAATTAAAGATATGCATGTTCATTATGGTAATGTGGCAGCACTTAAAGGGATTTCCATAGAAGTTGGGGAAGGCGATTTTGTGACCCTGATTGGTTCGAACGGCGCAGGGAAAAGCACGACATTACGCGCCATATCAGGCCTGGATCACCCGAGTGCCGGTGTAATTGTCTTCGATGGCAAACGGATCGAACAAATGTCTCCCGACAAGATCCTGAAACTGGGCATTGCTCATGTGCCGGAAGGGCGGCGGGTATTCAAGGATTTATCCGTGAAGGAAAACCTGCTTCTCGGCGCATTCGTCCGGAATGATGAAGAAGAGATTAAAAAAGATCTGGAAGCCATATTTCTACATTTTCCTATTTTGCAGGGACGTAAGAATCAATCCGCCAGAACCATGAGTGGTGGCGAGCAACAAATGATCGCCATCGGTCGTGCTCTGATGTCCCGGCCAAAACTGCTTTTGTTGGATGAACCCTCACTGGGGTTGGCACCGGTCATCGTGCAGGAAATTTCACGCATCCTTGTTGATATTAACAAGCAGGGAGTTTCCATTGTTCTGGTGGAACAAAATGCTGAACTCGCGCTGGAACTGGCACAGCACGGATATGTACTGGAAACAGGTACCATTGCTTTGGACGGTGAAGCCAAAAGCCTTATGGACAACGATCATGTGCGTAAGGCATACCTCGGTATATAATCTCAATGAGTATAAGAAATTTAAGACAAACTAAATAGAATGAGGAGGGAATTATCAAATGAATTCAAAAGAACGCGTGATGGCGGTAATAAATCATCAAAAGCCTGACCGAATGCCTTGCTTTGGGGCCAATTGTATGGTGACTTACGAGCAAATGGAGGCGGCTCAGGCCTTCTGGCCAAAAGGGCATGAAGACGGAGAAACTATGGCCAGACTGGCACTTGCTTCTCATACCGTCCTTGGGTTTGATGCGGTAAGAGTTCCTTTTTGCCAAACGTTTGAAGCACGCGCTTTAGGCATTAAGATAAAACCGGGAAAACTTCCGGGCAACATGGAAGGAATCCCAGGAATCGATCATCCGCCCCTTTACAAGCTTGATGACACACCCGTATTCCCGGATGACTTTCTTTCCCGGGGTTTTATTCCGGAGCTGCTCAAAGCCGTTCGTATTTTAAAAAAGGAACTGGGCGATGAGGTGCCGGTGATTGCCGGGATTATAGGTCCTTTTACACTTGCAGGGTCTCTCATTGATACGGTTCCCCTTCTTAAGGCAACCTTTAAGGCGCCCGATAAAATACGACCTTGGCTGGAAATAGGGGAAAAGGCCGGTACTGCTTTGGCAAAAGCACTCATTGATGCCGGGGCAGATATTATTTGCTGTGAAGATATGACGGCCTCGCCGGAACTGATTGCTCCTAAAACCTACAAAGAGTTAGAGCTTGAATTTCAGACCAAACAATTTGATGCCATCTCTGTTCCAACGATCCTGCACATTTGTGGCAAGGTCGATCCTATTGTGGAATGGATGGCGCAAACCGGGCCGAATATTCTAAGCCTGGACACTAAAACAAAGCCCCATATTGTCAGGGAAAAATGCGGGCCGGATGTTGTTCTGTTGGGTGGAGTAGATGTGGCTACTACTCTTTTTTTGCATGGGCCTGATGAGGTTAAACGGGAAGCAGAAGAGGCTATTGCCGATGGGATTCAGATCCTGGCACCGGGCTGTGCAGTAGGACCGGGTACACCTACGGAGAACCTTTTGGCTATGCTGCAAGTGGCCAAGGGGCATTAATCGATCTTTGGTCATTAATTCTAAAACAAGATTTGAAAAATTGATATCATAAAAAGTTTGAAATCGAATAGTAAAAATAACGATAGCTGAAAGGAGATTCAAAGAATATGGCAAGAATCGGGATTGCATTGGATCTGGGTACTAGTGGATTTCGTGGGCAAGCCCTGGATCTGGATCAGAACGGAATGATTATATCCACCGCAGTGACCACCCGGCATCCCCTTCCTGGCGCCAATGTTATGGATCACCTTCATTTTGCCATTGAGCTGGGCCTTAATCGGGCCCATGAGATTATGGTTCATGCTGTCAACAAAGTGATTGATAATTTAAAGATTAAAAATGATGAGGTGGTGCGACTAGCCGTCTGCGGTAATCCTATCCAGCTTTCTCTTTTCCAGAAGATCGAAATCAGGGATCTTGCATATGCGGGAAAGAGGAAGTTGGAAGCTTTGGGAGTAGTTGCCCCCAAAAGAGACGCTCAAATCCTGAAAGCTTGCGAAATTTCAGGACTCAATCTACCGACCAAGACAGATATCCTGATTCCTCCGGCGGTTCGGCATGAAATCGGAGCCGATGCCCTGGCCATGATGATCCAGACCGGCATGCTGGAAAAGGATGAAATCGCCATTGCCACGGATTACGGTACGAATGCTGAGATGGCGCTCATTGTAAAAGGTATCGTTTACACCGGTTCAACTGCAGCCGGCCCGGCCTTGGAAGGGCAACATATCCAGGATGGTCTGCTGGCCCTTCCCGGAGCCATCTGTGATGTCGAGTTCGAGTCAGAAAATGGCTCATATCCAGACGGCTCAGATACACCGGAGAAAAATCAACCCCTATACAAAGGCCTGAAAACTTTTGTTCTCAATAATGACATGATTGTTCAGCCAGGGGATACGGTGGACCCAGCCACAGGAAACCGTCTTGAAAAAGGGGTGGAAAAGGCTGTAGGTATAACAGGGACCGGAGTTTTGGCCTTGATCAGCCAGGGTATTGAAGCAAGGCTCATTCAAATTCCAAAAATCATTACTTCGGATGCAAAAATTCATTTGTCTAACGGGATCACGTTTACGGAGAAAGATCTTGAAGAGGCCGGCAAGGCCATTGGCGCAATCAGAGCCGGCCATATTTCTTTATGCCAGGAAGCTGGAATTAATCTTGACGATATTGAAACCGCATACATGTGCGGAGCTTCCGGTACTTATGTAGACGCGCTCAAGGCCCAGAAAATTGGTATGATACCAAAGGGGGTAAAAAAAATCTACCAGGTGGGCAATTCTTCTCTGGCTATGGCCGGAGATATGGTCAGGAACGTGGATGAACTCTGGCACATGAAGCAGATTGCCAATGATTTAAGACAGCATCACTGCATGTTTGCCGATTCCAAGACATTCGAAAAAGTTTATATCCTGGAACTCTCTTATTGGACAGAGGGGATGTCCATGGAGCAATATCATAAGTTTTTGAAAAAATTTGGTCTTCCTCCTTTAAAAGAGACTATGGCTATTTCCGAGGTTATTAAGACTGTTAAGCAGGATATTCCAGAGTTGGGAATCAAGGGTCTCAGGATTATCTCCGATATCGGTGAACAAAAAACCATAGTTTTCGAGGGTTGCATAGGCTGCGGTAGCTGTGTTGAGGAATGTCCCGAAAATGCTCTTTGTTTAGAAGATAAGGAAGGATGTTTTTCTATCACCATGGACCTTGCCCGATGTAACGGGCTTGCATGCAGAAGATGTGAAAAAGTATGCCAGGAGAAAGTTTTTGTCCAAAAAAAAATGTATAGTGCTAAAAACGAACAATACTCAGAAATAAAAGGAGGCTATTATGATAGTTAAGGTCTTTATCAAGAGGGAAATAAAGACCGGCAAGCCCATGAAAGCAAAATGGTCCAGTACCTGGAGAAGCCCACCGAGTATGAGGTATATGTTTTAGGGGCATACAGTCATAAAAAGTAAAGACAAAAAAATAATCAAACGTTAACCAGGAGAGGAGGTGAACAAAAGATGGAAAAAGCAGAATATATGGAAAAGGCTGCCCAGCACATTGTTGATGCAGATGAGGAAGCAGTAGAAAAACTGGCACGTGAATATTTAATTGAGGGCTTTGATCCGATTGAGATGATCGAAAAAGGTCTTTCTGAAGGCATCCGGAAACTTGGGGTTCTCTTTGATCGCGGCGAGATTTTTTTACCGCATCTGATCATCGCATCAGAAGCAATGACTACAGCGGTAAAGATACTGGAGCAGGCCATGCCTGCAGACCAGGTTGGCAAAAAGCTCGCCAAGGTTGTTATTGGAACCATTGAAGGCGATGTACATGACATTGGCAAAGGCATTGTTGCCACCATGCTAAGGGTTTACGGCTTTGAGGTCTTTGATCTGGGTCGAGATGTACCGATTGCTACTTTTGTGGAAAAAGCAAAAGAAATCGGCGCAGACGTTGTTGGCTCATCCGCTTTGATGACAACGACCATGGTGGGACAAAAAGCCCTTGAAAAGGCATTAAAAGATGCTGGACTTCGAGATAACCTGATAACCATGTTGGGTGGTGCAGCGACCACCGAGCATTGGGCTGCCAAAATCGGTGCAAATTTTTGGGCAGAAAGTGCAGGTGATACTGTGATGAAACTCAAAGAGATATTCAGTTGAAAGGAGGGAATTATATGAAAAAACACTTAACCAGGCGAGGGGACGGGGCGCTCATAGAAATGACTTCGGAGGAAATAATGATCGCCCTGGAAGCGGGTACCGAAGACGCCGCCGACAGAGGTAAGATAGCCCCTTTATCGAAAGATGACCTGGAATGTCTGCTTGACATTTTTATGGATACCAACAGAGTTGTGAGCGTGGCACACGGGGAAGAAGTTGTGGTCACGCACGACATTGGTACCTTACGATTGATGGGAGACCAGGGCAACAGCGGTGTCGGTATCCCTTTGAGCAGGCTACAGGGCATCCAGGTCCATGAAAGGGCATTTTGTTCCGATACCATGGAGCTTGGACATATTGATTATAGCTTTAAACCAGTAAAACCGGTTATCGCTATGGAACAGCAGGAAATGGAAAGTGCTCTTTTGTCAACCATTATCCCTCTGTTTTACGGTGCCATGCCCAATCTGGGCACGTACTACAGCCCGGACGGGCCCTTTGGAAATCCTTCTGATTTGTTGCCGGCAGGCAAGGTCAAGGAGGCCTATGAGGCCCAGGAAAGTGCTGTGGAGCATGCTACTCGAGATATGGTGTATGTGGGCCAAAAGCTTGCACAAGTCGGTTGTGACGGGATCAATTTTGATACCACCGGGGCAGCGGGGGATGCAGATTTTAAGGCCACCCTGCACGCGGTGGAAAAGTTGAAAAAAACCACTGACTTGACCGTTCAAGTCGGGATGGCCGGGGAATTTGTACTGGGTATGCATGGCGGTCTTGAATATGGTGGTCGGAGACTCGCAGGTTTATACTGTCATGATCAGGTTAAACTTGCTGAGAAAGCCGGGGCCGATATTTTTGGTCCGGCGGTTAACACGAAGCCCAGCAAAGACATGCCGTGGAATTTGGCCAGAGCGGTGACCTTTGTAAAAGCCTGTGTTGAAGTCTCCAATATTCCTGTTCATGTGAACATGGGAATGGGTGTGGGCGGAATACCTGTATTTGAAACACCGCCCATCGACGCAGTCAGCAGAGCGTCAAAAGCCATGGTGCAAATTGCCAAGGTAGACGGTTTGTAGATAGGCGTTGGAGACCCTATGGGAATGTTGATAGCTCACGGTGTAGCAGCAGGAATGGGTGGAATAAGGACTGCCGGAGATCTGGTAGCCCGCATGCAGATGACCCGCAAGATGCGGATCAACGAAGCAAGAGCCTATGTTGCCACAAAGCTAAAGATATCCCCATCCGACCTGTCGGATGTATATGTAATGAGAGAGGTCCGCGAGGAGCTGGACATCGGGATCATTACATCCGTCCCTGGTTGTGCCAAGGGAATTGAAGCAAAAGCAAGAATTGCTCAACTGCTTGATATCGAAATTGCAAGCGTAAATCGATTAAAGAATAAGATAAATTTTTAAACTGTTTGATTCAACAGGCCCCGGTTAATGCCGGGGCCTGTTTTATGGTTTTTTAATATAAGATTAGAGGGTTAATCATAAAGTGAACAAATTTAAGCAAAATGATTACGAAATTTTAAAAAGCTCTTTTGAGGCAGTGGCCCATAAGAGGGGAGCTCATATTTACCCTCTGGATATTAAAAAAATATGCCCCATGCAGAGTATCCGGTTAAAGTGCCAGATTCCTTTGTGTGAATACTACGATGTTTGCAAGACTTGCCCTCCCCATATTCCAGGTGTTGTAGAATTCAAAGAGGCTTTACTCAGCTACAGCTTGGCCTTTTTAGTTGTATTGCGGGAAAAAATTAAAAGCATTGATGATTTTCGTAAAGATTTCAGTGCAGAACTAAAACTGGCTGAAATTGTGTCCGATCTGGAACTTTCTGCTTTTCAACACGGATTTTATCAGGCATTAGGTCTAGGTGTGGGCGGATGTAAATTATGCGAAACCTGTGCGCCCCGGGGAGAACCCTGTCGTCACCCCTTTAAAGCGCGCCCCAGTCCCGAGGGGTTCGGTATTGATATCACCGAACTGGCCAGGGAGGCTGGTGTGGAGGTAGAATGGCCGCCAAAGCAATATGTCAATTTTATAGGACTTGTACTTGTCTGAAAATACTATGTGATATATTATAATTGCTGACAGAATTCCTAAGGAGATGAGTACAATGGGACAAAAACCTAAATTTGATGAAATCTATCGTAAAGCCAGTAAAGAGGTGGTCGGTCGACAGATCGAAACAAGATCGATTCTGACAGCCATGGATGTTGGAAAACATATTCTTTTGGAAGGACCCCCTGGGACATCAAAGTCAACCTTACTGCGCTTAATAGCCAAAACCGCAGGTATCCCTTTTTATATTATTGAGGGAAATATAGACCTGACGCCAGCTAAACTGGTTGGTCATTTTAATCCGTCCAAAGTGATGGCTGACGATTACCGGCCTGAATATTTTGAGAAGGGTCCACTTACAAGAGCTATGGAAAAAGGTGGTATTCTTTACATTGAAGAATTCAACCGGATGCCGGCTGATGTTTCCAATGTACTGATTTCTCCAATGGAGGAAGGAGAAATATTTATTCCCAGATATGGTTCGGTAAAGGCTGTAGCTCCGTTTACAGTGATAGCAGCCCAAAATCCCTATGACGATGTTGGAACCGTCAGAGTCAGCAGAGCTTTTATGGACCGTATCTGTCTGATCAAAATGAATTACCAGAACGAAGATGAGGAACGGGATATCGTTCGTTACAGGACCAATTCGGATGCCCCTGAAATTATAGAAGTAGCAGTCAAGATGGTGCGGGAGACACGAAATCATCCAGATATCAAACAGGGCGCATCAATTCGGGCAGCTATCGATTTGGTTGATTTATTTGTCGGTATGCAAAAATTGATGGATCAACCGGAACAAAATTTTTTAACATCAGCCTTGATGGCCATGTCCAATAAAATTTGGCTAAATGAAATGGCCTCTAAATCCGCCGATGAAATTATCGAGGAGCTTTTGAAACACCATGGTGGATGGGATATCGACACAACAACAAAATTAAAGAGTGAAGAAAAAATTTCAGAGGAAGCCTTTAAAAAAAAAAATCCGATCACTACGTAGGTAACGCATTTTTAAGCGAAGAAACGGAAGATTATTCTTATTTCTATCGTGTGGCTCAGTATCTTAACACCAATCCCGACGAGCTTGACCTTTTTTTTGAAAAACAAGATTCATTGGAAATATTCGCCAATGTCTTTACCATGTTGAAAGAAAACGTGCGACTTTTGGCTGTGAAAATAGCGAGTCGCATCATTATTAAAATAGCCAAACAAATTGCGGACACAGGGTGTCATTCAGGAAAGCTTAAACTGATAAATGGTTTTTCCAACTGTGCTGAAATCGAATTGGATCGCAGTCTTGAAAGATATATTGAGCAACCGGAATTAGGGATTTTGGATAATCTTGTATCCTTTGTCAGGCAACAAGAAAAAAGTGCATTTGTTATGATGTTTGATCACAGTTATTCAATGAAAGGGATGAAGATAATTCTAGCTGCCATTACTGCGGCTGCCATTGCCCAACATTTTAAAAAAGATTACGGTGTTTTGGCTTTTAGCAACCAGGTTACAGTTCTAAAAGCCATTGATGAACCCACAGGGCCTGAAGAGGTTCTAAAAAGATTGTTTGCTTTGGAGTTGTGCGGTGATACAGATACTCGTCTGGTTTTAGAAACAGGTTTGAATCATTTAGTCAAGTTTGAGGAGAAGAGAGGGCTGCTTCTGACAGACGGGGCATGGAATAGGGGAGGAGATCCACTGGAGGCGGCAGCCCGGTTCGATCAACTTGGCGTTATCGGTTTTCCACCGGCAAAGCAGGAGAAAATCCGCCAATTGGCCCTTAAAGGAAAAGGAAACTTTTCGTTTGTTGAAAATGAGACTGAAATTGCCTGTGCTATTTTAGACTGTTTAAAATAAAAAACTTGCGGGCATTCGAATTGCCCCGGCCCGGTGCAATCTGGAAAGTTGATCTCTTCTCCTTTTCCGGGAAGATTGTGACCTTTTGCTCCTTTATTATTTAAATAAGTTACGATTGTAACAATTCCTCAATTCTGAGTTTGTAAATTTTTGGAATAATTTCTCTGGTATTAATATATCGCTTTGTAGTAAGTATAAAATAATGGACATGGATTATTAAAAAGAACTTTCATGTCCGTTTTTTTGTAAAAAGAAAAACATTCAGGGTTACAAAATCAATTTAAAATGCTTTGGCTGTGGCTCTTTACCCGGAAACCCTATATGTTGAACCGCACAAACTATATAAAAAGAACGGTCACGTAAGTCCTTTCTTTTAAGTATGCATAGTTAAAATGGTTTGATTTTTTTAATCTTTGGGAAACGGATTCAGACCACCTAATCTTTAAAAAATTATATAAATTCAATAGGATAAATACTTTTGACCTATATATAGTGTTACTATATCAAGTGGCACAAGTTTTGCATTTTTATGTAGTGCTGAACGTTAATAATTTTTTATGCACGATTTATTTTGTGCCAGATAGACGTCCAGTCTGTATAATAAGCATAAGAAATTTAAAACAAACTAATATGAAAAAAATCTAAGGAGGTGATAAATACCCTTTCAAAGCGTAACGTGCTAGAAATAAAATAAACCAAATTGCATATATGGAGGAGTTTACGATGAACAAAAGAAAAATATTTAGTCTTTTTGTACGTATCCAGCTATCATTAGCATTAATAGTTACTTTTTCCATAATGAGCAGTATAACCGCTCATTCGGCAGAAAAAACTATTAACATTGGTTTTCTGGCGGCTTTATCCGGACCCGATGCCGGTTGGGGTCTGCCAGGTCTTACCGGAAATCAGATATTTATCGACAGGGTCAACGCCGAGGGGGGTCTCTTGGTTGGCGGTGAGCGATATAAGCTTAAGATGTATGCATTTGATGATGAGGCGATCGGCAGCAAGGCCCTGCAAGGTGCCAAGCAACTTGTCTTGGAACATGATGTAAAATTCATAAGCGCCATTGGTGGAAACCCTGCTGATGCTACACACCCGTTTCTCACTAAGAAGAAAGTCTTTTATGCTTCGCTGATATCGACGGATATCATGCCGGATAGGCCCTATCTGATAGGCGGGGGGGATGTTACACCTCGAATTGATATGTTAAGGCCCATGTATCACAAAATGAATAATCCTGCTCTAAAGAGGTGGGCCGTAACTTCTCAAGATGACACAATAGGCCTCACCTGCCAGGCCTGGGAGGTGGGATCAGCCATAGCCGAGGGTTGGGACATCGTTTATGACAAGCATTTTTCCGGGGAAACCGAGGATTTTGCACCGGTGGTGACAGCTATTTTGGCAACCAAGCCCGATGTGGTCAGCCTTAACCTTACATATCCCACGTATGTTACACTGATCATAGAGCAGTTATACCTCCAGGGCTTCAAGGGGATCATATCGGCCAACTATATCGACACAGAGTCCGTTATGCAGAAGGTGCCTATTGAGTATATGGCGGATAGAAAATGCACAAACAGCTTTCCCCTGTTCGATGATCCATGGTGGGGGGAACCCTCCTGGCAGCACGAGTTTATCAAAGAGTGGAATGTCAAATACGGGCCGGGGACCCCCGGTGATGTGCACCGTAAAATAACCGGAATAGACTGGGACCACGTGATCATGCTCAAGCTGTGGGCCCATGGGGCACAGCTTGCCGGCTCCTTTGACCCGGATGAGATCTTAAAAGCGCTCCGGGCTGCACCGTCGATTCCCACCATTTTGGGACCGGGCGTAATGTACGGAAAGGATATGTGGGGCATAGATAACATGATATCACCCCCTATTCCTATCGCCGAGGTAAATGCGGACTGCAAATGTAAGCGTATTCAAGCCCATCTTAAATTCGAACAGTGGTTCGAATCGAGAAAGGATACGATAATCAAAGTGGTTAAAGAAAAAGGGCAGTATTTTGACCAGCGGAAATAACAGGCTGAAACACATGGGGCGGCATCTTTGCCATCCCCTGTTTAATAGGTCCCAGGGTAGTAAAAACTATCTTAAAGGGTAGAGAAAAATATGGAGCTGACAACTTTTGTACAAACGATGGCTAATTCCGTGGTCTCAGGATCTATTTACGCCACAGTTTCCGTGGGATTGGCCTTAGCTTTCGGGGTCATGAAAATGGCGAATCACGCCCACGGCGAATTCTTCATGTTAGGGGCCTATGTGGTATACGTATTCTATGCTTTGGCTGGGATGCCTTTCTTTCTCGCAGTACTGGCAGCCATTCCAACTATTGCAGCTCTTGGTTTATTGACCGAGCGATTAATTTTTCGACCCACCAGGGGAAACGTCCTGGCCGGTTTTATGGCAACGGCAGGGTTAACATGGATTCTACAGGTTCTCGCAGGGCGGATTTGGGGGTTGGGGTTTATGAAAATGATACCTACGCCTTACATGGGGGCAGCAAACATTGCCGGTGCCCAGATAGGTCTGCAAAGGGTTCTGATAGTACCGGCTGCCGTCATCCTGCTCGGGTTTCTATGGTTCTTCCTGCATCGGGTCCGGCTGGGCAAGGGGTTACGCGCCTGTGCTCAAGACCCGGATGCTGCTGCGTTGCAAGGGATCAGCATTAACAAAATGACGTCCCTTGCCATGGGCATCGCCGGGGCATATGCCGGGGTGGCCGGAGCCCTCATGGCTCCCATACATGCCGTTACCCCTTATATGGGACGCGATCTTCTTATTACAGCTTTCATCGTAGTCATTGTAGGGGGGATGGCAAGTATCGAAGGTGCTGTTTTAGCCGCTTTTATTTTGGGTTTTATACACACCTTTGTCACTACCATATTCGATGCAACTTCGGCTATTATGGTCGGCGTTGCGTTTATGGCTTTCATCTTAATCGTTAAACCAACGGGGTTAATGGGTCGTGCTAAAGCATAAGGTACTATCAATAATCGGTGTAGTGGCATTGATTGCCGTCATGAGTATTCTGCCGTTTTTTGTCAGAGAATACTATGTTGAAATTCTGATCATATTCCTGATTAATGTCATCCTCGCGGTCAGCTACCGGCTGATAGCAACGACAGGAGACTGGACGCTTTGTCATGTAATTTTGATGGGTGCCGGCGCATACGCGAGCGCCCTCATGGCCAAGTATTTTGGTTGGCCCTTTTTCATGACCGCGCCACTGGCAGGCGCAACAGTATGCTTGGTTGGGTTGGGAATTGTGTATCCTCTGCTTAGGACCGTGGGTTTCGGCTTTTTTATTACGTCTTTAGCTGTCGGGGAATTCATTAGGCTGAGCTGGATCAAATTCCACATCCCTTTCGGAGGTCCCCGCGGTATGATAGACATTCCAGAGGTGGGAATAATAGGACCGATAGATTTCTATGAGGCTATCCCTTACTACTTTATGACGCTGGCAATTACTTTGGTGTGCCTATTCATTTTGTATCGAATTGACAGGTCTCGCATCGGAAAAGCCTTTAAATCGATTTACGAAGACGATATTTTGGCAGAGTCTATCGGTATCAATGTCGGGCGATACAGAACCTTCGCTTTTGTCATCGGCTCTTTTTTCGCAGGAATCGCCGGTGCTCTCCTGGCTCATCGGCTCGGTGCCATAGACCCACATATATTTGCCCTAGATGAGATGGTGTATCTCCTTGTCTGGGTGATTGTAGGGGGCTCGGCCACCTTTGCAGGACCCATAATCGGTGTTGCCGTCATGACATTGCTCTTTGAATGGACGCGTCCGCTGCTGGAATGGCGGCCCTTATTCTTTGGTATTATCTTGATCGGATTTTTGATATTTATGCCGGGCGGACTCGAGAGTTTGATTCCGAAATTTACACGCCTGTTTGGAAATCGAAAGGCTGCTCAAGCGAAGGCGGAGCAACCTGGAGGAGCGGAAAAGTCCGTTGTTTGACTTGAGATCATTGTCTACTTCAGACAAGGAAGGGGAATAAGCGCTTATGGCTATGTTCGAGGTGAGAAGTCTATGCAAAAATTTCGGTGGCTTGGCAGCAATAAGCCAGCTGAATCTGGAAGTGGATGAAGGAGAAATAAGAGGTGTCATCGGACCGAATGGGGCGGGGAAAACAACCCTGTTTAACGTCATCTGTGGGGTTTATAAACCCACAAAAGGAAAAATTGCATACCAGGGAAAAGAAATATCCGGCCTAAAATCAAGTCAAATAGCGGAAAGAGGCGTCGTGCGAACTTTTCAAAGGACTGCCCTTTTCCATCATTTTACTGTTCTGGACAATGTGTTGGTGGCCCGTCATTTGCAAGCCAGAGGGGGATTTTTCAGGACCATATTCGGAACAAACCGGCGCATTGACATAGAGCAGGAGAAAAAGGCTTTGGAAATAATCGATTTCATGGGTCTGTCGGACCTCAAGGACGAACTGGCCGATAACCTCCCGCATGGCCATCAAAGGGCATTGGGTATTGCAGTTGCTCTGGCTTCTGAACCCAAACTGCTCATGTTGGATGAACCGGTTACAGGCATGGATCCCACGGAAACCCAACACATGACTGGCTTAATCAAAAAAATACGTGATGAACGGGCAATGACCATTTTACTGGTAGAGCATGATATGAAGGTGGTGATGGGCATCTGTGACAAAATAAGTGTTCTGAACTTCGGGAAAAAATTGGCCGAGGGTTTGCCCAAGCAGATACTAGAGAATCCGGACGTCATCGAGGCCTATCTGGGCGGAGAAGACGTTGTGGCCCTATTGGGCTGAGAAAAGTTTGTAGCCTAACGAGGAGGGAGAAAAATTGCTGCTCAATGTCAAAGACATTACTGTTCATTATAATAAGGTGGACGCTATTCGTAACATCTCCATTGAAGTAGAAGAAGGCGAAATTGTTACCCTTATCGGTTCCAACGGGGCGGGCAAGACGACCACTTTAAGAACCATTTCCGGACTTAATCATCCGACAACTGGAGAAATCTGGTTTGAGGATCAACGCATCGATCAATTACCTCCGGAAAAAATAAACAAAGCCGGAATTGCTCAAGTCCCGGAAAACAGGAGGGTTTTTCCTTATATGACGGTTGCGGAAAACCTGGAAATGGGGGCATTTTTGCGAAAAGACGAAGAAAAGATGAATAGGGATCTGGAAGGGGTTTTCAAGCATTTTCCCATATTGAAGTCACGCCAGAAGCAGATGGCAGGCACAATGAGTGGCGGTGAACAGCAGATGCTGGCTATGGGCCGCGCCCTGATGTCCAATCCAAAACTGCTGCTATTAGATGAGCCTTCATTGGGTTTATCCCCTATTATGTGCCTTGAAATCGCCAAGATCATAAGAGACATTCACAGCGAAGGTAGGACAATTGTCCTAGTCGAGCAGAATGCCCGCCTCGCCTTGGCTTTGGCCCAGAAGGGCTACGTCCTGGAGACCGGGAACATCGTCCTAAAAGGTGAAGCGAAAGAGTTACGTGACAATGAGGAAGTGAAGAAAGCTTATCTGGGTGGATGAAACACACCAGAGCAGGCGAGTGCACATAACGGCTACCGGTAAATGGCAGCCCTACATTCCTTTTCATCGGAATTCGAAGACTAGGTTTCAAAAGCTAAGGAATGTAAGCGCGGATATTTGAATACTGGGCAACCTCCGGCTGAATACCCGGAAAGTATGAGCTATATATCACCGAGAGTCTTGATTTACACCTAAAAGGAGGGGAAAAAACAATGACAACGGAAACCATTCTGAAAGGCAAGGCAATCCTGATTGTTGATGACGAGCCCGATGTGCTCGAAGCGGTTGAAGAAGAACTGGATATGTGTATAATCCGCAAGGCACAGGATTACAATACCGCCCTTCAGTATCTCGCAAGCTACAACTTCGATATTGTCATTCTCGATATTATGGGTGTAAGGGGGTTTGAACTTTTAAAAGAAGCTGTATCCAGGGGGTTTCCAGCCGTCATGCTCACTGCCTATGCTGTTTCACCGGAATCGGTGAAACAATCCATTAAGCTCGGCGCCGTTTCTTTCCTTCCAAAAGATAAAATTGTGGAACTCAGATCATTTCTTGAAGATGTGGTTCTGGGTGGCGGTAAGCCCGTCTGGCATAAGGTTTTTGATAAATTAGGCGAATATTTCAAAAAACGTTTTGGCCCCGATTGGGAAGAAAAAGATCAATTCTTCAGGGAGTTAGAAGAAAATTTAACAAAGAGCAAAGGCAAAGGTGGTCAACCCTGACCTTCTTCTGTGACAGGTGGGAAATAGAAGCAAAAGGTGGTTGCACCGGAATGATAGCAATCCTCTTTTGTTTTGCAATAGGTGCATTTGTTGATGTTGCCAGGGCAAATAGCACTCTTTTGCAGTAAATATCCGCACCTCGATGAGTCCATATCTATTTTAAAATTATAGCGTTCCGCAAAGATATTCATCCGCAGTAGGTCCGCTCCTTTGCCTCCGGCATTGAAGTCAAAGGGTTTTTTGGTTGAATAGGCCATTGTTTCCTGGGTTGTAAAAAAGCCCTCAAATATCCGTTTTTTGTATTTTTCCGTAATGCCGACACCGCAATCACGAACCACAAGAGCAGCACCTGGCCCTTTTTTTTGGACACCCACCATTACCTTCCCTTCATCGGGGGTGTTTTCCACAGCATTCCTAATTAGACCATCAATAATTTTTTGGAGAACATTTACAGGAATAGATATGGCTGGCACCGGGTCAAGTCGACTGCTGATGTCTATTTGGCGGTGGGAAAAAAAAGGGCTCAAATGCTCAAGCCTTTGCTTGACAAATTCATCCAGAAGGATGGTTATAGAAAAAAAATCGTTGGAGCTATATATCGCTTTAATCTTATCCCTCACACGCTCTATGGTAGGCTCATCGCTGCCTTCTTCGATGAACATGGCTTCCAGTTCATCGATGCATTGATCGAGTATGTTTGAAAGCACCTGATGATATGTAGTATATTGCGTATTTCGCATGATGTCTTCCACAACATATTGAATCTCCATAATGCGATCCAGATTCCGTCGGGCTCTTTCCATTATGCTCGTCCAATTCTTTGGAGGTAGGTCTGCCATTTTTTTTGCCAGAGAACTCAAGGAAAGAGAGAGGACGGAGACGGGGGTTTTCAATTCATGCGATAAGTGACTAATAACCTTGTCTTTGGCCCGATTCAAACTCATAACTTCTCCGTGGGCTTTCTTTAGTTCCTCGGAAAACCTGGCGTTCTCAATGGAAAGGGCGACGATTCCAGATATCATACTCAACTGCTCAATATCGTTTTGGTCAAAACCGCGTTCCTTCTTATTGATGGCGCATAACACCCCAATCGTACGATCGCTGCTTTTTAAAGGTACCCCAAGAAAATTTCTGGTATGGTATCCAAATTTTCTATCTCTCTCTGGATAAAGATCGGAGTCCTTGGAGGCATCTGAAACAATAATCGGTTTACCAGTCTTGATGACCTTTCCAGCTATCATTTGATCCGTATGGAAACGAGTTCCTTTGACCCTTTTTTGGGTGGTTGTATCGTCATAAGCTGCGCCTGGGAAAAAAAGCTCCTGGCTATCTTCATCCAGCAATATAACAAGGGCGGCTTCGGAGTCCAGAAGCCGCTTGACCTCGCTGCTAATATAATCCAAAAGCCCCTCCAGATCGGGATGTTCCGGAAGTGCCATGCTGATTCGGCGCATCACCCCTTTGTTTCGAGCCATAATCTTTTCAAGGGTTATATCCCTGAGGATAATGAGCGTCCCGGCCGGTTCGCCTTTGGATTCGGTATACACCACACCCCTTGTCACCACGTCCAGAACTCGACCATCTTTTGTCATCCGCTTGGTTTCGTAGGGAACGAGCCCTCCTTCTTCGAGGATTCTTCTGAAGCTTTCACCAGCTTCTATCTCAATTTCAGGCGATCCATAGGGTAGATGCTTTCCTTTTAATTCCTCAATGGTCCATCCGAACAGTTTTGTGAAAGCTGGATTCAGATAGGAAACCAAGCAGTCAAGGGTAAATACCATGATTGGGCTGGGAACCACATCCAACAAAGACCTGAATCGTTTCTCCGATTCGCGCAGAGCCTCCTCCCCAAGAATTCGTTCCGTGATGTCGGTGATGAAGCCCTCTATTGCCAGCAAGTCGCCGTTCTCCACAAACACCCCTTGACCCTGCTCCCACACCCATTTTTCCTGACTTGTAGCAGTTTGAATGCGGTACACCATCCTAAAGGGCTGACATTTTACCAGAGCTTGCTGTACCTGCTCCCAAGCAAGATAACGATCATCGAGGTGAATTAGTTCATTGTAAGAAAGAATTCGATTTCCAATGAGCTCCGCCGGTGTATATCCGGTTAGATCATGGCAGCCCTCGCTGATGAATTCCATGGTCCAATTATCATCATTCAGACAGCGATAGGCCATGCCCGGAAGGTTGCCTATCAAAGTGGACAACATACGTTCGCTCTCACGCAGCGATTCCTGGGTTCGAGCATACTTGATTTCACACTTTTCCAACTCGGAAATCCGCCGACGCAATTCGGTCAGCTCATTTTCGAGTTGGTCTTTGGATTTATCTTTATTTTTCATTTAAGTTCTCGACAACCTGAGAATGTTCCATTTTGATTCTTTTATCCTACATTTTTGAGGTTATTTCAAGCACAATAAGCCTAACCATAAAAATTTGGCTTGGTGGATAACACAACTGCTTTCATCATTATGAAATTTGTTTTCTGTTATTTACCAGCTGTAAGGTGCATCGTAAAAAGGTTGGAACAACTCTTTTAAATTTTTTAAGCCAACTGTGATGGTTCCGGTGGAAATGGGTAAATCCAACTCTGCATACTTATTTTTTTTTTGTCGAGATAGTGCAGATATCACTCGATGACAGCAATCAGCAAGCTATTCACCCTTTCTTTGCAGAGGAGCGGATCAATGTTTTTTGTCTGGCCACTGTCCAGGACAGGTATTCTTCCGGTCTAGCAGGTAAAAGTCCGCAGGCTTTCACGATTGGTAAAATATGATCCAGGGTCCTTCGTGAATCTTCAATATCAAGGGAATGGTTGGCAACTCCTGCAAGACCTTTTTCGGGAGGGACAATAGATGTCACAACATTGGCGCCTGCAGTAAGTCTTGCTTTTAAGCCGGAAAGTCCGTTAACATCCAAAGAGGCAGGAATAAGCCGGTCCGGAAGTACCAGCCGCATGACGGCAATGATGATTAGTTCCATCAAATTATTCTGGGGCGTTGTTTTGGCCATGGGTGTGCCTGCCTGGGGAACAAAGGTCATTACCCGGGCCTGGTCTACGGAAAAGTCCCTCATCCAGATAATGGAGTCGGCCAGGTCATCCAGTGTTTCTCCAACACCGGTGAGAATACCTTCTTCAATGAGCATCCCAAGACTTTTGGCCAATTGTTTTTTTGCCAGCCTTTTTTTAAATCCCTGTCCCTGCCGCAGGGCTTTATACAGGGTCTCATTATGTGTCTCCTGGTAGCAGGCATACCAGGAGACTTGCGCCGCTGCCAGTTCCACAATGACTTTGTCAGGCAATGTGCCCGGAGAAATCATCACGGGAAGTTTTGTTTCATTTTGGACAATTTTGATCATGCTAACCAAGTGATTGAATCCATTCTCCCCTAAAGAATAGAATTCCGGGTCCTCACCCATGGTCAGGTCAATAAGATGTACCCCGGCATCTGTCATTTCTCTAGCAGCCGTTAGGATTTCGTTTTGGGTTTTTCGATATCGGGGAAGCATGGTATTGGACTGCCTGTATTGGCAGAAGTTACAATTGTTCCGGCAGTGTGTGGAAAAATACAGAAATCCGTACAGAAAAATCTTGTTTCCAAAATATCTGGTCCGAACATTTTGGGCTGCCTCAAAAAGCAGGCTGGTGTCTTCTGGATCAGAAAGCCCGAGAAGATATTTTATTTCGTTTTTTTCTACAGGATGACCTTTTAATAAATGATCTAAAATTCCGGTTAGATTTAAATCTGCCTGCTGCATGATATTTTCCTTTACTACAATTAGTTATCAGCTCAAAGGTGGCACATAGGAGCATGAATTTAAGATAGCAGTACATTAATCTTTATTTTTTAACAACATGGATCCCTGGTGCCTTTTAAATAGTGTTGAAGAATATTTTTCAAGTTTCCAGTCCGGGACTCGGCATTTCGGGCACACCTGCACAAACCATTTGTTCCTCAACCAACGTCCCGCCCGACTGTTCAAAGAATTACTGATAAGAAACTCTTTGTTGCAATGGGTTGTTAGCTTGGCAGTGTCACCCATGATTTCTATTGTCCGAATTCCATGGAGTTTTCCTGTTCGGGAGGGCCACAGCTTGATCTTGTCGATCAGGTTGAAAATCCGTACTCTTTTTCGATAATACCGTTTTTTAACCGGTTTTATTTTATTTTCTTCTGTATCCATGAATCATTCAATTTATTTATTTTTAATTTTTAATGGCGGAGAGTCCGGGAGTCGCACCCGGCTGCATGGATTTAGAGTCCATGTGATCCCATCCGATCCACCCTCCGCAATATATAAAGGGATAAGGGATAAGGCTATAGCGCTCATCAAAACTGAGACACCCATGCTCAGATAAATTCAGACACCATGATATTCATGTTTTCGAGATTGCCATGATGCCTTATCGCATCATATGCAGTTATTCAATTTAAAAAATAACATTCTTTGTCCTTGATTCGATTATGATCGCCCGAAGGTCACACGTAAAAAAGGTTAGGGATAAAAGGGCTCAAATGCTCAAGCCTTTGCTTGACAAATTCATCCAGAAGGAAATACCGTCTGTTGTTACATGGTCGCTACTGCCCCCTTATTGTGCTAATTAAAAGTCAGCAGTTATAATTTTATTATCCAATGGATAGCCTTAATAAAATAAAAACATGAGTGTATCAATCCAGCAAAATAATGGAATAATACTTGAATGTTTCATTTAATTCCATGGCAACCCGGGTACGAATATCAAGATTTTTCAAGGTTCCAAAAAGATCTATGCAAAAAGATTCCACGGTAGGCCTTTTTTCCATGGGAAATCTGCAGGCCTCTGGATAGGCACATTTTTTACAAAGGGAACAGGCACCGCTGACAAGGCTTATGGCTTTATCATATCCTTTAAGAAACAGCAGTCTTTCAAGACTGACAATTCCTTTCCAGTACTTGACCTGATCTGTCCTGTTCCGGTTGCTGTCCTTGTAAAAATCATTTCGGTTCTGGTTGCCCACAAGCAGCAGGGCCGTTGAGTATTCACTCAAAATGGTGCGGGCTTCATAAAGATCCGGCGTTGCAGGGGGACAGGACCAGTTGGCCTTGTACTGGGAACAGCCGTACCGGCATTTTAAATTGACCCACTGGGCCGTGACAATATCGTTAATACTGAAGGGCAGGATGGACTCAAGACCATATTGACGGCCTTTTTCATGCAGCAGATCAAGGGTTTCTTTGGATATGCCGATATGAGAACGAAAGGTTACAGGCTCTTTTAATTCAGGCTGTTCCAGGCAGACAAACGGTTTTAAGGTTACAGCAGTATTCCCCATGCATTTTCCTTATGATTTCATGTCAAGAGCCACAGAAACAGGGCAGGCCGGTTAATCGCCTGCCCTGATCAGCAGCAGTGAAAAGCCAATTCATTGACTTTTTTTGATCGGGTTATTCCGGTTTTACCGGTCCTTTGGGACCCTGGTTCAACACATGATCCGGTACAATACCTTCAAGATGAGGGAATTTATCGGTCATGTGAGGCATCTGCATGGCTTCCATAAATTCCTTTTCAAAGGTGGGTTCAACCGTGAGTTCAAGGTATTGAACGTTTCGGGCACACCAATTGGCTTCATCGCGTTTTTTCTTATTCAGGAGTGCTGCCCGGCAGCCGTCACCGGCTGCGTTGCCTATTCCATGGATATTTTCGATCTCGCAATCCGGAAACAGTCCCATGACCAGTGCTTTTTCCCTGTCCACATGGGTACCGAAAGCACCGGCAATTTTTACGGTGTCCACTTTTTCAATGCCCATGCGTTTCATCATCAGCTTGCAGCCGGCATATAATGCTCCTTTTGCAAGTTGAATCTGCCGGACATCTTTCTGGGTGATCACGATATCTTTGCCAATGGAAGAATCTTCTTTCCATGCCAGAACAAATTCAGGCTGGCCCGTATCGGCATTTTTTCTAAAGCGGGGATTATCTTGTAAGAATTTTTTATTGAAAACCCCGGTTTTGGTAATAACGCTTGCGCGGTAAAGTTCTGCCAGAACATCCAGGATACCGGACCCGCATATCCCTTTAACCTTCATGTCTTCAGGCTTGGAAAATTTGCGGGATTTGTCATGGCCGATCACCCGGTAGTCCACTTCCTGGGTTTCCGGATCAATTTCAATACGTTCAATGGCTCCGGGAGCCGCCCGCATGCCAAAGGCAAGCTGGGCACCTTCCATGGCAGGTCCTGTGGCACAGGAGGATGAATACAACTTATGCCGGTTACCCAGGATCAACTCGCCATTGGTCCCGATATCAATAAGCAATTGGATCTCATCGCTTTTGTAGGGTTCTTCAGCCAGCAGCACACCCACATTGTCTCCGCCCACAAAGCCTGCTTCATTGGGCATGACAAAAACATAGGAGGAAGGATTGATATCAATGCAAAGATCCCTGGCCTTGATATCCAGGCTGTGATGAATCACGGGCGGGAAGGGCGCAAGGCCGACGGGTTCCGGATCAAGCCCCAGAAGGATATGGTGCATGGCTGTGTTGAATCCCATGGTGACATCTTCAATATCTTCTTTTTTGATCCTTAAGTATTCAACCCCTTCTTCGATGATCTCCCGGTATTCATCCGGGCCGTCCTCCCCTTTTTTCTTTTTGATTTTTTTCTTTTTGGGATGGGTGAGGCTGATGGCTTTATCAATCAGGGAGTTGATCCCTTCAATGATGTCATCGCTCATCCGCTTCAGACCACCGGGTGTTGTCATGTGAAAGGTGATCCGGGCCATGACGTCTTCACCATATTTACACTGGGGATTCATTAAAGAAGAGGTCCCGATAACCTCCATGGTTGTCAGATCGCACAGATAACCTGCACAGGTCGTGGTGCCAACGTCAATGGCAATGCCATAGGCACGTTTCACCACACCCGGCTGGATGCGGATGACTTCCTTATCGTCCCACACACTGACGGTCACCACCCATTTTTCGGCCCGCAGAGCGCCGGGAAGTGTTCTCAGGGTGACAATATCAATGGAGAGTCCCATCAGGCCATATTCTCTTGCAAGGCCATTGCACAGACGCTCCCAGTCCCCGGTTTTGTCATGAAAATCCGGTTGTTTCAGCTCAACGGTATACAGTCTGATGGTGGGATTAAAATCAATATGGATATCCCGGGCATCCTTGGAAACCACCTGCTTGCCGGCACGGGACTCTTCAGGAACAAACACCAGGATATCATCCTGTATTTTGGCCACACAACCTAAGCGGAATCCTTTTTCCCGGTTTTCAGGGTTGATGAATTTTGCCTCAACATCCTCTTGCCAGGCAGATACATGATCCATGGAAGACTGGATATTATATTTTTCAAAATGGCCTTCTTCAATACGGACAATACATTTTCCACATACTCTTGTTTCACCGCAAAGCGCTTCGATATCCACACCCAGAAGTCTTGAGGCCTCTATGATGTTGCACCCTTTCGGAACTTCGCCACGGCGGCCCGAGGGTTGAAATATCACATTTACTGTTTCTTGTGCCATTTATTTTTAAGCTCCTTTGATTACTTGATCTCGCCTTTCTGGTATTCTCTCAGCCGTCCGATCATTTTAATGCCTTCAGATACGGCATTACCCGCAGACTCGGCATAGCCGTCCGCACCAAACAGGTTGGCAACGTCACGGGTTACAGGAGCGCCACCCAGCATGATCAGGCAGTCTGGATTTTTTTCCTTGACCATGGCAATAACTTTTTTCATGCCCATCATGGTGGTGGTCATCATGGCAGACATGGCCAGAACATCTGATTTGACATCCAGCTGTTTTTCAACAAAGGTTTCCAGGGGCACATCCCGGCCAAGGTCATGGACATCCCAACCGGCTACGTCAAACATCATCTTGACAAGGTTTTTACCGATATCATGGACATCACCCTGGATGGAGCCAATGACAACGGATGCCTTGGGTATATCCGCATCCAGTTTAATATGGGGACGCAGGATATCAAGTCCTTTATAAAGGGCATCTGCGCACATCAGTACTTCAGGAACAAAATATTCGTTGGTATCAAACAATACGCCGACTCTTTCCATGCCTGCGGCCAGGCCATCCAGAACAGCGACCATGGGGTCCATGCCCGCATCCAGTGCTTCCTGGGCTGCATCAGCACAATCATCTTCTTCATACTCAACAACGGCTTCGATTAATTTTGCCAGAATTTCTTCATGTGTAGACATTTTTTATCTCCTTATATTTAAATTCTTCCCACTGCGGGTGAAGGGTTTTTGCCATATTTGCGGACGGTTTTGACATAGGTTTCCATGTTTTCCTGTCTGATATCAGGCCAGATGTCACATCCCGGCCACACGGCATCCTGGCCATCATCAATGCATTTTTTAATGGCTGCTTCCACCTCGCCCATATCTTCAAGCTGGGTCAGGGTTTTATACGGGTCAAAATTTCCAAATATGAGAACATCATTGCCCAGTTTTTTACGGGTTTCAGCCGCATTGTTTTTCTGATCCACGGACAATGCATCAGCACCGCATTCATGCATCATCTCAATAATCATGTCTGTTGAACCGCAGATATGGTTTACAGAGGGCACACGGGTGATGGAGTCAAACACTTTTTTTAAATTGGGCCCGATCAGGGTTTTCCACATGCGGGGGGATAAAAGATCCGTCCCGGAACCCATCTCCCGGACAGAGATAAAATCCACACCCAGGTCCTGATAATGCTTGCACATATCAATGGTCACCTTTGTGACCTGCTCCAGAAATGCTTCTGTCTTATCTTTATTCTTTTTAAGCCCTTTCAGGAGAATATCCAGTTCCATGATCTGGCCGGCAAGTGTAAACGGTCCTAATACCCATGCGCCCACAGCCAGATCCGGTGCCTTTTCTTTTATGATTTTAAAGGCTTCGTCAACCATGGGAAGACGTCCCTGGCTCATGTAATTTTCCGGGATATCAATCTCATCCAGGTTTTTCCATTTGTTTGGAACAGTGGGGTAGATAATGCCGTCTGCCTTTTCATAAAGAGAAATGCCGCGGCCCATGGCTTCTGCAACCGTTGCCATGTCATAGGGGATAACAACGCCATCCATATTGAACAGTCTTGCCGATGTGATGGCAGATTCAGCCATGAGTGCTGCGTCCGTGTGGATTTTGGCAAACCGGGTTCCCATTTTTTCAATGGCCTGGACCACCACGGCTCCCTGACCGCTGAAACAGGGCATTGTGTCAATGGGTTCACGTTTGAACAGCTTTTGGACTCTTTGTTTTCCGGTAAGTTCTGACATAAATTTTCCTCTCAATTATTCTGTTATATATTAAGCGTAATCTTCTGGTTATTTTTTCGATGATTCAATATTTTTAATGTTCTCCACAAAATCGGGAAATAATTTGAAAAGCGGATGGTTTGAATCTTTGGGCAGACGGCCGGTCTCACTGAAAACGGCCGTTGCCTGGAAGGCATTGGACATGGCAATGGCCGGCATGATTCTTTCGGCTCCCACCATGGGACCTGAAAAAATAATATCATGGTTCATGAACGCCGCCAGAGATTCAAGGGCTGCATCTGCTGCTGCCCATCCTTTAAATCCCCATTTTTCACGCGCTTCCTTCCACATATAAGAGCCATTGGAAGGCGCAGAACCCGTGGGCAGACCCCATTTTTCTTTTATCATTCGGTTGGCAATGCCGCAAAGGGCCGTGGCAGGACCGTTCATAACAGAAGTATCTACAAAGACATTTTCAAATTTGGCTCCATTTTTTTCAATGGCATCCAAGAGTTTCTGGGTCCCTGTGATTCTGCCTGTGGGCATCTGATCATCCTGGTCAAAGGCCACCAGAAGAACATTTTTAACACCGATTTTGACCATTTCAGTGATTTCCGTGTCAAGATCCTGCTCCCATACCGTAATGCTGTTATAGAACATCCGGTCAAGAAGTCCTTTTTCCGCGCAATAGGCGGCTGCTTCCAGTTTGGGTTTTAAAGTCCAGGCATCAATACAGAACGGCATATCCGTGTTAGCCACCACAAAATCGATAAAGGTCTTGAATTCAGCACCCGTATTGGCAACAATATCCGCCATTCCCGGAATCCCTGTTTCCTCGGTCAGCCGGTCCTGGGTTTTTAAAAGGCCTGCAGCTTTTTTCTCATCAAAACCGTCTTTCCGTTTTCCGGGAAAGATTTTATCTCCCTTTTGAAATATTGAGTTACAGACAACAGTAGCGTAATCTCCTGGCTGCCCGCCGAATTTTACGCCACCAATTTCACATACTTTTTGCTCTTTTTGAAACTGAAACATCTTTCCTCCTGCATTGAATAATATGTTAATATTTCTTGTCATTCTCAAAGTTTAAAGATTAATAGAATTTATAGACCATATCAAAAGGAAGCAAGATGTGTAAATCGTCCAGAAGATGATTTTTAGATAAAAAAAGTTTTTTTTGTCGGCTGTGATTATCAAGGGGATTGATGTTTTTCAAGACCGGGGCCGTTCAATGAAAAGCGCTGATGGGCAGGGGTTTTATATCTTTGTTGATTCGTCCTTCAGACCCGGAAATCAGGCATGTGTGTTTACACTCGACATAATCTATAGTCCAAAGGACGAGTTAAGGCAGCCACCAGGCTCAGATGGAAAAGCCCCCCAGTTTTGTTTCAAGGTATTCGTTGATACCTTCTTTGGAACCTTCCCGGCCCATACCGCTATCTTTCATTCCGCCAAAAGGTGCAGCAGCAGAAGTGGGATTGATATCATTGATTCCGATGATGCCGAATTTGAGACGTTCAAAAGCGCTCATTGCCCGGGACGTGCTTTTGGTGTACACATAGGCGGCAAGTCCGTAAACCGTGTCATTTGCCATTTCAATGACATCATCATCCGGATCATAGGCAATGATGGGCGCCACGGGGCCAAAGGTTTCTTCCCGATAGATCCGCATTTCCTTTGTCACATGGGTGAGCACGGTGGGGGCATAAAAATACCCTTTTTCAAGGGGGCCTTCAGTAAGCCTTTTTCCGCCGGTGATGAGGTGTGCGCCTTTTTCCAGGGCATCTTTGACCTGGTTTTCAACTTTTGAAACGGCATCCGGTCCGACAAGGGGGCCGATCCTGACATCCTTGTCCATCCCATTGCCGGGTTTCATGGCGTTGACACGAAGGGTGAACTCTTTTGTAAATGCATCCACCATGTGACGGGGGACAAAAATTCTGTTGGGGCTGATACAGGCCTGGCCCGTATTTAAAAATTTTACCAGGACTGCTCCCTTGGCCGCATGGACAGGATCAGCATCATCATACACAATAAAAGGGGCATGGCCGCCCAGTTCAAGTGAAATCCGCTTCATATGCGCTGCCGCTTCCTGTGCCAGCATTTTGCCCACCCGGGTGGAACCGGTAAAGGTCAGTTTCCGGATGATGGGGTTGGATACAAACTGGGCGCCCACGGGTTTGGGATCAAGGGTGGTGACCAGGTTGACCACTCCAGAAGGTATTTTTGCTTCTTCAAAAATTTTAAACATTTCCATGGCACAAAGCGGGGTTGCCTCGGCCGGTTTCAACACCACGGTACATCCGGCAGCAAGAGCAGGGGCCAGTTTTCGGGTGATCATGGATACCGGATAATTCCAGGGGGTAATGGCACCCACCACACCCACAGGCTGTTTTAAAACAATGAACCGCTGATCCGGTCTTGCAGACGGAATGGTCTGTCCGTAAACCCTTTTGGCTTCTTCAGCAAACCATAACAGAAAATCTGCACCATACTGAACTTCGTTGCGGGCTGCAGCAATGGGTTTGCCCTGTTCCCGGGTCATGATCCTGGCAAGGTCTTCTTTTTTATCCAGCATGATTTTCCAGGCCGTGTATAAATAGTGTGAGCGCTGGTAGGCTGTCAACGCTGACCAGGAGGAAAACGCCCTGTCTGCTGCTTCAATGGCAAGGGATATGTCTTTATCGCTTCCATCCGGCACCTGGGCTAAAACCTCACCCGTTGCCGGATTAAATACATCAAATACCGCATTGTTCTGTGCGTCTCTCCATTTTCCATCAATAAACATGGCAGGTCCTCTTTCTAAATATTAGTTTAACTCAGTTGAATCCTTTGTCAGCCATGAATCCTCTCCTGAGGTGACTTTTTCCTTGAACAGGATGGCACCGATATCCAGAACGGTTGTTTCAGGCGTGCACCCATATTTTTCAGGAATAATCCGTTGCCATCGATCTGATTGGATATACGCATCCAGTTGCGTTTGTGAGTTGAAGATGTACATGGCACCCCATTCGTTTTTTTCCTCATTCACCCACCAGGTTTTGGCATACAGGGAGGTCATCTCTTTAAAATGGGGATAAGATCCCATATACAGGTCTCTCATTTTTTTCAGGCTTACCGGATCTTTGGGTCGAAACACCACCCAGAGTGCTTTTTTTTCCATGATCATTGCTCCTTTTTATCTGGCGGTTTTAATCTATTGGTCTGGTCGCCGGATCAATCATTCAAATAGTCATTCAACCAATCATTCAATCCGGCCTTTATACCGGATACCCGTGATTTCATCGGTTTTAAAGTCAAATAAAACCCTGCAGGTTTGTCCCTGTTCCAGAACCACCTGGTCATTCTGGGTTACGTTTCCAATAATATTGGCATCAATATTCCGGCTTGCGAACAGTTCCAGCACTTTTTTTGAGTTTTCAGGCTTGACGGCAAGGATAAAGCCAAAACTCTGGAAACAATGGAGCCAGTCTTTAAGTCCGATGGAGGCAGGTCTTGGGATGTCATCCAGACGAATGTGACCTCCTTTTCCTGAATTTTCCATAAATATTGAAATCGTGCCCAGAATACCGGCATTGCTGATATCCTTTGCCGCACAGGATAAGTTTTGTTCTGCAATCAGCGGCAATATGTCAAGGCGGTAAAGCAATTGCTCCGGGGTTTTACCGGAATTTGCATCCCAGCTTACCACAGAGTGGCATCCGGGTCGACCCGTCAGATCCACGGCCAGGATCAGGTCATCGCCATTTTCTGCCAGGTGGCTTCTTAAAAGTTTTTTGGCCTTACCCAGGATGGCCACGCTCAATGAAGGGGTTTTCATATCCGGATCAGGATGGAGATGGCCACCCAGCATGGGAACCCGAAGTTTATGGCATCCTTTTTCAATGCCCGCAACAATCAGGGAGCGCTGTGTTTCATCTCCGCTGGCCAGAACATTGACCATGCCAATGGGCCGGCCGCCCATGGAATAAATATCGTTCACCGTCACCATGACCGAGGCTTTGCCGGCAGCATAGGGTTCGTTGATGATCAGAGCGGTCATCATTCCGTCTGCAGCAAGCAGCAGGTATTCATCCTTAAAGGGTATGACGGCGGCATCATCACCGAAATTGGGCAGGGCTTCTCCGTATGTGCATGTGGACTTCAGTTTTTCAACAACCTTTTTTATCGGGTGTTTACGCACAAGGCCGACATAGTTTCTGACTGCCTCGACAATCGGGTCTAAGTTTATATCATTCATATCTGGATATCTTTCGGAACAAGGTTCAGATTTGCCTCCATTTTTTGATGGGGGTGTCCCAGATGGGATTTAACGGGTCCGACAGGCTTCCAGCCAAGCTCTGAAAAAAAGGGGACATTTTTTTCCTGGATATGGGCCGTAAATACCCGGCATCCTTTTTTTTGCACCCGTTTCATGGCTTCCTTGACCAGGGCCGTGCCGGCATGGGTGGATCTTGAATTCTTTTCTACGGCCAGTCTGCCACCGACCCAGTGATCCAATCCCGTATCGGTTTTATAAATCCGGACGGTTCCGATCACCTTTTCGTTCTGGGTGGCAACCAGGTGAATGGCGTTTTGGTCATTTTCATCCCGATCAGACTTGTCAAACAAGCCCTGTTCATTGACAAAGATCTGCTTTCTGATCCTAAAGGCTTCGGATGTTTCATCCGGGTTTCTGGCCGAGTGACAGATCAAATCCTCTTCCTTGTTTTCATAGGCGGACAGTGCAGAGCAGGCACCGCATCTGGCACATCCTGCCAGAATTTTATGTGTGGCAATCCCTTTGGTTTGAAGAATTTTACCAACAGCTTCATAAACCTGCTTCATCATATCCGGATGGGGCGGTGTTGATCGTTTGAGACTTGAGCCCGGGATAGGACGAAGGGGCACAACAAAGGGATACACTCCCAGATCTGCAAGGAATTCACTTCCCCAGGCAATGGAGGTGATGGTTTCTCCCAGGCCTGCAATGATAAAACTGCTGACCTGGTTCACGCCAAATAATTGAACTGCCTTTTTCCAGGCTCGCTCATAATGGTTTAAACCGATTGCCGCTTTGGCAGGGGCCATTTTTAAAAGAATATCTGCATCAAAACTTTCAATATGGATACCAATGGATTCTACTCCGGCATCCTTTAGCTCGTCAATAAGGCCAAGGTCTTTTGGGGGGGCAATCTGGACCTGCAGCGGTATATTTGCTTCTGCTTTTATGGCCCTGGCACATTGAGCCAGATACGGGATTTCGCTTCCCGGGGGATCACCGATACCGGATGTGAGTATCATATGGGTCACACCATCCATATCCCGGGCAGCCCGGGCAACCTGGGCAAGTTGTCCCGGTGTTTTTCTGGCAATGGTATGATTGTTGGAAAGAGAGGATTCTGTTGCACAAAATTTGCATTTTTGTGAACGCTTCCAATGAACACATCTTTGCAGAACGGTTGTGGCCAGGCAGTCTTTGCCGTGGAGAAGGGCAATCTGCCTGTAAGAAATGCCCTCATCTGTGGATTTGCTGTAAAATCGGGGTTCCGGTACAACATGAAGGGATGAAATGGGTTTGCCGTTTTTTAAGAGAAGATATCCTGCAGCGGTTTCTTTCAGGGTAAAAGGTGACGTTAAGACATAGTCTGCCGCAATGGGAACGCTCACAGGCACACCATTGATCAGGAATGCACGGCCCTCGGCAGGCCCTGCTCCCCCATTTCGTCCCGTAATATCTTTCTGGACCTGGATACCCAGGCTCTGTATCTCAGTTATGAGATGGTGCAATGTACCACCTGCTGCGTTGACTGCGGTCGTTCCTCCCTGCGGAGTATGACTTATACGCCTCACTCGTCACTCCTTGTCGCCTTGCATCTGGCACCTTGCTGATGGCCAGGGATGGTGCACAACCCAT
>JACNHV010000353.1 GCA_014383445.1 Candidatus Desulfobacula maris
TCCTGGCGCCCAATATTGCGGCAGGTAAGATGCGAAAACTCAGCCAGCATACCATGTACCATGAGATCGTTTTTTTATGGCATAAGTGAGAGTGCCCACAATGCCGGTGAATAAAAAACTCCAACTGCAGACAGCCATTGACAGATGAAGATTAATGCCAAGAAAATATGTTAATAATGGTGATAACAGGATACCACCGATACCTATAGTACCAATCAAGGTAACTGCAATTAAAGCAAGGACAAGTAATTTTATCAATATCAAATTATCTTATTGAACTCCTGGTGAGTTTTTAGCAACCTGAACTATTTTCATGGCCAGGACCTGGGCCGCATCAACTGTTTTAATAGGAAGCAGACTATCAAGGGCGCTAAGTTCCGTGCAGGCAATAATGCGCTGCATCAAATCCACTGTTGCTTCAGGGCCCATTCCCCCTATGATACCAACAATTTTTTCATTTTTTTCTATCATCCGGTTGTATCCCTCACTGCGAAACTATGTTCGGGAGGCTTTTTAAAAAGGCTCCTGAAATCTCATTATTCCTGCCGGAATGTATCCATATACGCGTACAATGCAGGAGATCCACCGGTATGGAGAAATAGCACATTGGAGCCTTTTGGAAAATGGCCGTTACGAACCAAATCAATGAGGCCTGCAGCAGCTTTTCCGGAATAAACCGGGTCAAGAAGGATGGCTTCATTTTTGGCAAACAGTTTCACTGCTTCAACCATGGAATCGGTTGGAAGCGAGTAACCCGGACCCACATACTGATCAAAGCAGATAATATCGTCACGCTCGACTCCGCCTTTGACTTCAAGTCTTTCAGCCGTATCCACGGCCAGCTTGTAAACAAGTTCTTCCTGAACTTCTTTAGTTCTGGATACGTTTACACCGCTGATGGGAATGTTACCGTTCACACCGGCCATACCGGCAACCATCCCGGCATGGGTTCCGGCAGATCCTGAAGGAACAACAATATGGTCAATGTCAAGGCGCATCTCATTGAGCTGTACCATGGTCTCTTCGGTACAGACTGCATATCCTGTGGCGCCTATTGTGTTGGAGGCTCCACCCGGGATGATATAAGGGCTTTTACCGGCAGCAGTCAGTTCATCTGCTTTCTTTTCCATTTGAGCCATCATGTCGGAACCACCTTCAACAACGCCAATACTTTTTACACCCAGCAGTTCAAACAGAAAATTGTTGCCGCTGGCTTCTTCTTTGTACGATCCTTTGACCCTCTCCTCAAGGATCAAATGGCATTCCAGCCCTTCCTTGGCAGACCAGGAAGCAGTCAGCCTTGCATGGTTGGACTGTACCGCACCACAAGTAATGATGGTATCGGTACCCTTTTCAAGGGCATCGGCAATACAGAACTCGAGTTTACGGGTTTTGTTGCCGCCGGCAGATCCGGGCAGCAGGTCATCGCGTTTGACATACAGGTTAACGTCACCACCAAGCGCTTTGCTCAATGACGGCATAGATTCAATGGGCGTGGGACCTTGAAGATAGTTTCTTCTGGGGAATTTTGTAAAATTCATTTTGTTTTATCCTTATTTTAATAAAATTTGCGCTGTTTCTTCAAAAATTTTCATGTTAGATTTTGGGCACCGTTTCTTATTCGAGATTGAGTGGGAAGAAATCCCATAAGACAATAAGTTACAATACATCACTATCACTGATTTTCAAGAAAGTCTAACAGCAACACATTAAACAAATCAGGCTTCTCAAGATGCACGGCATGGGCGCACCCCGGAATCACTGCGAGGCTGGCATTGGGAATATTTTTCCATAACTGCTCGGGCTGGCTCCAAGGGTATGTGCGATCATTATCACCCCACAACACCAGGGCAGGCGATTTAATGTGGGGAAGCGCCTTTGTTCCCGACCACTTTTCCATAGCAGACAATCCGGCCTGCATAGCCTGGAGCGATGTGTTGGCTGCAAGATCAGCGCACAGCTGATATCCTTTCGCCTGTTCACCTTTCATAAACCAGGTAGCAGCGATGCGCCTCCCTGTTGCTAGGGGGCCTTCCTCTGCCACTCGTTTTTTTGATTCTGATATCGGCTCAAATCGTCCCGGTAAAACGCCAACCGGTCCTGTACCATACAGAATCAGGCGGCTGATGTTTTGTGGAGATAACCGAACCATCTCCTGAACGATCATACCGCCCATTGAGTGACCGACCAAATGGAAATGGTGAACGCCGGAATCGGATAGCTCTTTCAGGATGCTACGGGCATATTCCTCGATATGTTCGGGGGCTGTCATATGACGTTTTTCGCTAAAGCCGGGAAGATCGGGGGTTATCACCCGAAACCGATCCTGAAAAACAGTGCATTGCTCAGCCCACTGAGCTCCCCCGCCCATAAAGCCGTGAACGAATACTAAATTATCCACTAAGCCATTCCCCTTTCCCGATAAAATTACAGCTATTTGCGATCACCCTGTACGATCCGATCCAGCATCATTGCACAGAACAAAATTGAGAAGCCGGCGAGGATTCCCTGTCCAACATTTGCATATTGTAGCGCTTCTAGCACATCCTCACCCAGTCCCTTTGCGCCAATAAGGGAGGCGACAACGACCATAGCCAGGCTCAGCATAATGGTCTGATTGATTCCAGCCCTGATTGAAGGACTGGCCAGGGGCAGATCTACGCGTGTGAATAAATACCATTTGCTGGCACCAAATGAAACTGCAGCCTCACGAATGTGTTCCGGGACACCGCGTAAACCCAACACCGTCAAGCGCACCACTGGTGTGCCGCCAAAAATCATGGTTGTTACCACAGCCGCTGGCTTGCCGGTGCCAAAAAAGGCAATAACCGGGATCATGAAGACAAATGCCGGCATGGTCTGCATAAAATCCATAATCGGCCGGATAAAAGAATAGAAGCGCGGGCGACGGGCACAAAACATTCCTAACGGTATCCCAATGGCAATGGAGAGGCATGCGGCAGTTCCAAGAAGCGCCAGGGTGGTCATCGCTTTCCCCCAAAACCCCAAAAGTCCCATATAAGTCAAAAATGCACCGGAGTAAATGGAAGCTCGAATACCTGCTGAAAGCCATGTCAACAAGACGATGAAGCATATAATCACAATCCAGGGAGTTTGGACAAAAATCAGCTCAAGCCCATCCAACATCATTCGAATGCCAAGTGTTATTAAATCGAAAAACGCATCTCCGTTGGAGACGGTAAAGGCAAAAAAATCTTCCACCCATTTGATCGATGTGAGCCGAATATTGGGGTTGGTTGGAAAATCAATCAGCAATTGAAACACACCAGGGAAGCTGTAATGGATGACTGTTGCAACAATAATCATGATAACGAACACAGTGCTTAACACCATGTGTTTTACCGGCATGCCAAAAGTGATGGTGGAATCGGATAACCAATCTGAAAATCGTTGTTCCAGAGCAGTATTTGCAAAGACTACCTGGACAACTTTTATCACAACCAGAAGAACAGCCCCTCCTATCGCAATATATATTCCTGACTCTTCTAGCTGCTGGGCCTCCAAACGGATGCCGCCTATCGCACCCTCAAGAGATTCTACTGAGCGCTTGTATACATCAGCTTTATCGGATTTGCTCTCAATTGCAGCCGCCAACTGCTGTGTGCGCAAAATCAGGGTCCCCTCAATCTGGGCAATCCGCTCCCACGCCCCTGCCGCAATGTTTCCAAACAGTCCCCTGATGATCTGTACAAAGGCAAACGTTTCAATGATCAGAAACGTTAGGCCCCAATTCCATAGACCGCGGGCAGAAAACCAGATTGGCCCGAGAATGCCCGCCCATATATTTAAAGTCCACACGAAACGAGAGTTATTGCCAATTTTTTCAAACTGTTTTTCATAATAATCAGGGTTCGTTCGTACGAATTTTGTAATCTGTTCAGATTTTTCCTCTTCAGCCGCACGATTCAGGTTACTCTCAGCAGATATTTTGGTAAACGACTCAAGCTTCGGATCGTTCATGATACCTCCGTTCCCTCTATCACAGTTTGAAGAATTCCACTACGCGTAACGATCCCTATGTCTTTGCCGTTATCCTGCACAACGATGGGGGAGTCGTCGTCGATGGCAAGCCGAATCAACGTACTTAGTGACTCGGTCTCTGCTACCCTTGGCGCATTTTCCGGAGGATTGCCATTTGATGCAACAAACTCAGCAAATGGCTGCATGATGGCATGGGCTTTAACAATCTTGAGTCGTGATATGCCGGCAACGAAATCTGCGACATAATCACCCTCCGGATTCATGACGATTTCTTCTGCTGTACCTATCTGATCAAAGCGACCGTCACGCATAATCGCAATCCGATCCCCTATTCGAACAGCTTCATCAAGGTCATGGGTAATGAAAATGGTTGTTTTGTTTAACTCCGCAGATAGTTTAATAAATTCGTCCTGGAGCTGCCGTCTGATTAACGGGTCCAAAGCACTGAACGGTTCGTCCATCAACAGAAAATCCGGATTCGCGGCAAGGGCTCTAGCTAACCCGACCCGTTGTTGCATGCCACCGGAAAGTTCATGGGCAAATTTGTTTCCCCATGCGTCTAATTCAACTATCCTGAGCATATTCATGGCCTGCCTCATACGTTCATTTTTATTCATAGAACGGATTTCCAGTGGCATCGCCACGTTATCTATAACTGAGCGGTGGGGCATTAAAGCAAAATTCTGGAAAACCATGCCTATTTTTTTATTGCGAAATTCCCGCAGCGCCATGGGGTTCAGTCCCATAACATCAGTTCCCTCAATGATTATTTTACCGTCGGTGGGCTCCAGCAGCCTGTTAAAATGACGAACAAGCGTTGATTTTCCGCTTCCGGACAACCCCATTATGCAAAATATTTCACCCTGTTTGACGTTAAGGCTAACATCAGCCACACCGACTACTGCATCATAACGATCAAGAACTTCTGCTTTTGACAATCCTTTTTCACGAATGGCGCAAAGGGCCGCTTGTGCATTGTCTCCAAATATTTTCCAGACATGCTCAACTTTAATCACTACTTCACTTGATTGTTTGTTTGACAACGTAGACAATTCCAGCTCCTGTATTGATTAAGACCATTGTTGTGTAAAAAAATCAAAGTGTTGCTAGCCAAGTAAAACCGGCAACGCCTCGTTAGACAATTACAGGCAATTTAAAGTCCCAGCCAGGCGTCAACCCTCTTGGGATTGTTTTTTATCCATTCACTGGCAACTTCAGATGAGTCCCGTCCCTTTCCGGAAATCTGATAAGCAAAATTACTTACATCATCAGCTGTCAGCGAAAATCTCTCAAAAAATTCAACGATTGCCGGAGATCGTTCCTTTAATGAGTTGGACCAGGCAATTTGCACCTTTTTTAAAGCATCCTTGGTGGCGACTTTTGACTTATTGTACCAATCTGGCGAGTCCGATGGCTGAACCATCTTGTACAGAGCCGGGTCATACTTCGGCTCTGTCAGCATCATTACATCAAACATATACCAAATTGCATGAGGCTTATAGCAATAGAATGCATATCCTTCGTCTTTGGCTATTGAATCTTTGACCCGTGCGGTTTTCACACTTTCATCCACCCGAATCGGATCAATAAAAGGTAAAAGACCGTAGTCCCGAACTTTGACTTCATTTACATTTGCTGAAGCCCAGCCAGGAGCACCAATCCACATTTCACCTTTACTATTGCCGTCACTGTCCATTGCGGCCGCAACATCGGGCCGTCCTAAATCAGTGATATCGGAAATATTGAATTTTTTACCGAAGTTCTGGGATACACAAAAACCTTGGTTTCCCTCATATGGGTGATTGCTCAAGGTAACTGTTTTCGTTCCAAGTACATACTTATTGGTAAAACTTTCCTGGTTCGGCAGCCAAACATCGGGATGCACGTCGATATCACCTTTACCTTGATGCATAGCCTGAAAAATGGTCGCATTGTTACCCGGTATCAATTCAGCCTGTCCTCCGATTCGTTCAACGACAACAGCCTTCAACAAAGCAGCTATCGCCTGGGCTCCTGTCCAGGATGGCGAACCGATGTTTACTTTTTCTCCACCCATGGCAGGCATCGAGACCAGTCCAATCAGGCAGATACACACTAAACTCAGTAATAATTTTTTCATTTCTCCCTCCTTAAACTTGTAGGTAAATAATTAATTTTTTCTCCTCAATTGACTCGGTATTACACCTATGTACTTCACGCAAAAGACACTAATCATCTGCAACAGTAATCATTTCAGAAAGATCCATGCCTGTTTTTTTAATTGCATCCGCAAAATTACTCTCAATGAAATTAATTGGAAATTTTAGCGATGGAAAATCAAAGCTGACTGCCCCGATCACACTATTTTTTCTGAAATTAATAAGAGGTGCGGCAATGGCATTAAGACCAAGAAGGTACTCTTCGTTTGATAGTGCGTAACCTCTTTTTTTTATAAAATTTAATTCAGAATCCAGTTTGTCTTTATCGACAATGGTATTTGCTGTTTTCGCCACTAACTGTATTTTAGAAATATAGTCTGAATATTCATCTGAGGACATGTTCGCCAATATAACTTTTCCTGTGGCCCTGGCATAAATTGACTCACTTCTCAAAGGATGTCTGAAGTTGATCGTAGCTTTTGATTCACGCCGATACAGTGCGATTATTGCGTAACCTTCTTTTAAAACAGTATCTACTGTTATGCCATGTTCTTTATATGTTTTATCAACGAGCGGTTTAATGGTTTGTAACAATTCGAAACCGAGTAGAAGCTGATACCCTAATGAAAGAGCCTTGGGGCCAAGTTTGATGGCTTTGGAATGGGAAGCTCTTTTGAGGTAGCCAAGTTCCACGAGTGTGTTCACGTATCGATATGTTGAAGTCGTGTTGATACCTAAAATCTTCGATATTTCAGTAAGATTTATACGCGTGTTATGTCCAGTGAAAAGATTGATGATCGATAAACCTTTTTCAATAGTCACTGAATAATAATCATTTTTTCGATAAGCCATCACACATCCTTACGGTTATCGTAAATAGCATACGTTTATCCTACTCTATCACACGATTTTATAATGTCAACTATTTTTTTACGGTCAACAAACCAGCTAGAACAAAACAAATTAGATCCATCCGGTTTAAGCATAAAAGGAGTCAGATCATAAGAAATATTTGTCACTCGGGGTGATGGATGGCAGGAGTCAGAGGCATCATAGTGCCGCTAAAGGCAATCACAGTATTTGTCCTGGTAAATTATCGGGAATGTTGGTGGGTAAAATTGAAATTATGTTCGACTGTGCAAAAAAAGTTTTATTATTTCTTAATTTTAACGACTCTTCCATTAGTTTCTTAATTTTCAGTTTCTTGTTTTTTTGGCAAAAGAATTATGTGAGTTG
>JACNHV010000351.1 GCA_014383445.1 Candidatus Desulfobacula maris
GACCCTTCCTTACCTTTGTCACCTGCCCCATAAGTCCCTTAAAGCTGTCCTCCCACCATTGCGACATTATCATTGAGGCGGCCATGAACGGAATGGGGGTCAACTGCATCGGCATGGCCATGTCAGGCGGTTCCTCTCCCATCCACATTGCAGGTACCCTGGTGCAACAGAATGCCGAGGTACTGTCCAGCCTTGTATTGAGCCAGCTGGTCAAAAAAGGGGCTGCATTTATTTATGGCAGTTCCACCTGTCCTCTGGACTTAAAGCAGGCCACAGCCACGGTTGGATCACCGGAAACGGCTATGATCAATGCCGCAGTGTCAAGACTTGCACGGTATTACAGCCTGCCCGTTTTTGCCGCCGGTGGCTAGGGCGACAGCAAAGTTACCGATTACCAGTCGGGTCACGAAAAAACCATCACCGGTCTCTTACCAGCGTTGTCAGGGTGCAACGTTATATACGGTTCGGGAATGCTGGAGATGGGAATTACTTTCGACCTTGCACAACTGGTATTAGACAATGAAGTTGCCGGATTAATAAAAAGGACTGTAAGAGGTATTGAGGTCAATGATGAAACCCTTTCTCTGGATACGATCAAGGAGGTCGGACCCTTTAAGGATTATCTTGCCCATGAAACCACATTTAAACACATGCGGCTGACCACAAGTCCTAAATTGATGGATCGAAGGATGAGACCCAGATGGGAAAAGGCTGGTTCAAAGGACGCCTATGAGCGGGCCTGTGATGAGGTAAAACATATTCTCGAAACCTATAAACCCCCTCAACTTGCAGACGAGGTACTCAAAAAAGTGCGCGCCATTATTGAAGGTGCTGAGGCTGAACTGGGAATCAAGGAATAATCTAACACGGGCAAAGGGTTAAAAGCCTTTGCCTGTAAAAACAAATAAAAATAAAAGGAAGATGCAGCTGTTGCCGAAGAAAAATGGCTATAAAATGCAATCCTTTCAAACCCGGAATCTTTCACAGGAACTTTCAATTGAATTGAACTGCTACGGGGCCAATGAATATACCAAGGTCAGTTTCCCGGTAAAATATGGTATTTTTTCAAGGCTTGAAACCTGTGATTATATTTTTGAATTCAATCTCAACCATGAGATCCGCCATGCAAAATCAAAAAAAAGAACCTGGCTCCATCCATCAGAATGGATTAAAAGAACTATGGGAGATGACTGGGTCTATTATTCCACGGGAGGTTATTCAGGGGTTTTTGAGGCTTTAGGTGAATATTATCTGCCCAACCTTACGTATCCGACAAATTCCCTGCTGGGTGGCAAGCCTTTTGAAGAAACTGAAATAGATGATATTGCCCGAAACTGGCATGAAGTCATATCGCAATTACCAGATACTGGCATGCCCGTTGAATTTTCCCAATGGATTCAATCCATCCAGCAGCAAAGCCCTGAAAAGTTGCAGAAAAAGGCTCAAAAACTCTTTGAAATATCCGGATCAAGGGTGACGGTGATGCCGCCCGATGCCAGGCATGTTGACTATAATATCATCCCCTTAAATATTTCTGACGGATGCCTGTATAAATGCCGATTTTGCAAGGTGAAAAACAAAAAGAACTTCTCCACCAGGTCAGAACAAAATATCCAGCAACAAATCATCCAGCTCAAACAGCTATTAAATAAGGACCTCATCAATTTCAATGCCTTGTTTTTAGGGGAGCATGATGCGTTAAACGCTCATTGTGACCTGATTCTTACAACTATACAAGATGCCTTTGATGCTTTTGAGTTCCAATCATCATACATGAAAAAAAACTTTCTGTTTATGTTCGGGAGTGTGGATTCTTTTTTAAATGCCGGCAAAATCTTTTTTAAAACACTCAATCATCTTCCCTTTCAAACCTTTATCAATCTCGGACTTGAATCATATGATCAGTCAACCTTAGACCTTCTAGGCAAACCTCTCACTCAAAAACAAGTGGGCCAGGCATTTGAAAAAGTACAAATCATAAATGACACCTTTTCCAACATTGAAATCACCTGTAATTTTGTCATGGATGAAAGTCTTCCAGATTCTCACTATGAGGCATTAATGACCCTTATCAGGGAAAGTGTCAACAGGACAAAGCCCAAAGGATGTATCTACCTGTCTCCCTTGAAATTCGGCTGCCCCTCCAGGCAGGTCCTCTATGATTTTTATAAACTAAAATCACAAAGCCGATTTCCAACCTTCTTATATCTGATCCAGAGGCTATGAAATAACTGATAACTATTTTTGTATTTATGTTATTAACAACCTGGCTGAAAAATATAAAAACGCGTTCAACCTTCAGGCCAGAGATCATAAAAATGGTTAACTGGTCCATGGCCTTTGCCCGTTGTATATTCTGCCCCTGCCGTAAGGGCACAGGTGATATAGGCTTTGGCATTCAAAACAGCAGTTTTCAGCCCAATGCCTTTGGCAAGATTGGCACAGACAGCCGAGGACAAAGTGCATCCAGTACCGTGGGAGTTGGGAGTATTAATGCGTGTGCCAGGCAGTTTTGTCATGTTATCCGTGTCCTTTTGATATAAAAGATCACAGCTGTCCCCATGTCTGAGATGACCGCCTTTGAGCAGAACATTGGCACAGCCCAGGCTTGCAAGATCCCTTGCTGCCCGGGTCATATCCTCCATGGTTTCAACATCCCGGTCCAGCAGAACAGATGCTTCGGGCAGGTTGGGCGTGATAATGAAGACTTTGGGAATAAGGATGGTTTTCAATGCCTGGACAGCATCACTTTGAAGCAGCTTATCCCCGCTTTTGGAAATCATGACGGGGTCAAGGACAATATTCTGGCAATTCCATTGGACAAGTTTTTTGGCCACTATTTCAATAACCTCAGGGGAATGAAGCATGCCGATTTTCACTGCATCCGTGCCAATGTCCGAAAGGACCGCATCAATCTGCTGGCCGATAAATTCAGGCGGAACCGGAAAAATACCCGTGACCACCCGGGTGTTCTGAGCAGTCAGGGCCGTAATAGCAGACATTCCAAAACAGCCCAGAGCAGAAAAAGTTTTTAAATCAGCCTGGATACCTGCCCCTCCTCCGCTGTCCGAACCTGCTATGGTCAATGCCCTGAAATAAGATTTCATGATCTTCTCTCCTGTGGAAATTGGGTTTGTTCAAAAATACTGACAAGTTGTTTGGTTGCATCAAAAGAATCATTTGCCGAACAAATGGCAGATACCACAGCAATAGCATCTGCACCGGCTTTTATGGTATTTTGGACATTGGATGCACCAAGCCCGCCTATAGCCACCAGTGGATGACGGGAATATCTCCTGATTTTTTCAAGGCCCTCAAGTCCCCAAGGGGTTTTTGTATCTGTTTTGGTTGGTGTGGAAAATACGGGGCTGACCCCCAGGTAATCCACATCCAGATCCTGGGCCTTTTGTACATCTTCCCAGGTTTCCACGGACAATCCTATAACAGCCCCGGGACCCATCAGTCTGCGGGCATATTCATAGGGCATATCGCTCTGGCCAAGATGAACACCATCTGCCTTTGCTGCCAGAGCAATGTCCACCCTGTCGTTGATGATCAAGGGGATCTTTGCCCGTTTCAGGATAGATTTCAAGCCCAGGGCTTTTTTCAGAAACAGCCGGATGCTGGTATCTTTTTCCCGGAGTTGAACACAGGAAACACCACCCTTGATCGCATCTAAAACAACTGATTCAAGAGACTTTCCCTGGCAGGCCTTCTGGTCTGTTACAAGATAAATTCCTTTCATGATCTTCCTCAGGACCCACTCAAAAATAACTTTACATTTTGGAAGCCGATTCATCCTGTCCTGCTGCGCCCTGAAAACACGGCATATGCTTGATATGCCTTGGTTTTCAGGACTTGCCGGACAGGCGACTCAACTCCCAAAATTGGTAATTTATTTTTGAGTGAACCCTTAAGCGTTAAAAAGTTCCTTGATATGGGTTTCACACAATTGGTAAAGGCTATCAATAAAATTGACCTGGAAACTTCCCGGACCCTGGGCATTCTGGCCGGCCATTTCCCCTGCAATGCCCATGACGGCCATGGCATGGGCAGCGGCCTTTACAAAATCCTGATTTATAGCTGCGAAAGCACCACAAAGGGCCGTAGCAGTGCAGCCAAGGCCAGTAACGCGGGGCATCATGGCATGACCATTTTTCACCTGGATAATGCCTTTCTGTGATACAATATAGTCTGTTTCACCCGTGACACAGACCACACAGTCAAATTCTTGAGCCAGGGATCTGGCAGAATCAATGGCCTGGTCCGAAGCACTGGTGCTGTCCACGCCTTTGGTTGTCTGACCCTGTTCGCACAGGGCCATGATTTCCGAGCCGTTTCCCCGGATAATGGACGGAGCATAAGTCTCAATAAGTTCTCTGGCAGTACGGGTCCTGTACTGGGTGGCACCCGCGCCCACAGGATCAATGATGATGGGGATCTGCCTTTGTTTGGCTCGTTTGGCTGCCTTGAACATGGCTTCAATCCAGGGATCACTCAAGGTGCCGATATTGATAACCAGGGCCCCTGCAATCCCTGCCATCTCTTCCACTTCAGGCAGGGCATGGGCCATGACGGGGGAAGCTCCCAGGGCAAGAAGGGCATTGGCCGTCGTGTTCATGACCACATAATTGGTGATATTGTGGACCAGAGGGGCATTTTTTCTTATTTTTTCAACATCTTTTAAAATACTTGATGTAGTGATTGTCATGGTGATTCTCCTTATTTCCAGGTATGGATGAGGCTTGCTGCATCCACTTTGTTTTTAATGAGACCGTATTCCAGGGCAAAGTCGGCAAAGGCCTGCCATTTATCAAGATTGTGCCCTGTTTTAACAGCAAAATAGGGCCGGGTAAGTTCAAAGGCCTGGGTTTCTATTTTTTTATCTGCCTGTGGTACGGCAGACAGATAAGTTGCCAGGGCATCTTCAGGATGGGACTTTGTATAGGCAAAAGCCTTTTCAATGGCTTTTACAAAGCCTTTGACAGCTGCGGGTTTTTCTTCCAGGATTTTTTCACCGCAGACAAAAATCAATTCTTCGTAATCCGGGATTCCCCATTTTTCCAGTTCAAAAAATTGGGCCTTATACCCGTGCTGGGCCATGCCAACAGTTTCATAGGTCTTAAAAGGCCCCATGACAGCATCCACTTTATTGGAAACCAGGGCAGGCAAAATAGTAAATCCCACATTCACGGGGGTGTAATCCTGGATCTTGTTGATGACGGCAAAGGCCTCTAAAAGCACATCCATAAGCCCGGGCACGGTATAGCCGATTTTTTTATGGGACAGGTCAGAAGGATTTTTTATACCCTTTCCTTCCAGAAAGAGCAGAGTTGTCAATGGATGAACCACCAGTGGGGCCACAACCTTGATTGGAAGGCCATTATCTGCTGCAATAATGGTCTGGGGCTGGTATGACACGGCAAGGTCCATATTGCCGGATGCAGCAAGTTTCAGAGCATCCGAGGTTTCAGATGGGCTGATGATGGTAACCTCAATGCCCTGGTCAGAAAAATATCCCTTTTCTTTAGCCACATAAATGGGCAAGTGATCCACATTGGGAAACCAGTCCAGCATGAGGCTTAATTTTTCTCCTGCCATTAGGACTGAATTTCCCAGTAAGGTAAGCACCAGAATAATACCAATAATCTTTTTTTTCATAATTTGTTTTCCTTTATTATTTCCATTTTATAATTTTTCTTTCCAAAAATCCCACCACCCACCACATGGTAAGGCCCATGGCAGTGAGCCATAAAATGGCGGCAAAGACCAGGCCCACCTGAAGCCTTGCATTGGACTGGATCATGAGAAACCCCAGCCCCTGCTGGGCACCTACCCATTCCCCGATCACAGCCCCGATGGTAGCCACTGTTACTCCCACCTTTAAGCCGGCAAAAAAACGAGGCAGGGCCCAGGGCCAGTAAAGCAACGTCAGGGTTTTAAAAAAAGAAGCGCCCATAAGGCGGAACAATACCCTGAACTCAGGATCACAGCTTTTAAGCCCTTCCAGCAGACTGACGCAGATAGGGAAAAAAATAATGATCCATGCCATGAACACTTTTGAGGCAATCCCATAGCCCAGCCAGACCACCAGAAGCGGTGCCAAAGCAAACACTGGTATTGCCTGGGAGGCTACGAGAAAAGGGGCAAGAGCCTTTTCCAGGGTTGGTTTGGCAAACATGACAATGGCCAGAGGTATTGCCGTGCACAATGCCAGGCAAATACCCATTATAATTTCTGTAAAGGTAACGGCGGCATGGGGCAGAATCAGGGGAGCCTGGATCAGAGCAATGGTAAATATGCTTGAAGGGGGAGGAAGAATAAACACGGGCACAGCCATTATTCGGACAAAAGCCTCCCAAAGGCCCAGGATCAGAACCACAAATAGCGCTGCCAGCAAATTAACCCGGTTCATGGATCAGATCTCCCTCAAGCTTATCCAGGACATCTGCTTTGATATCCAGTAAGGCCGGGTCATTGAATTTTCTGGGTTTAGGCGAATCCAGGACAAAATGTCGGGATATGGCCATGGGCATGGGGTTGAGCAGATAAATTTCATCTGCCAGGAGCAGGGCTTCTTCAATATCATGAGTAATCATGAGAATGGTTTTCTTAAACTCAGTCTGGAGCAGCAGCAAAAGGGATTGAAGACTTCTTCTGGTGATAGTATCAAGGGCTGATAAAGGTTCATCCAAAAGGATCAGATCCCGGTTGAACATCAGGGTCCTTACCAGGGCACACCTCTGGCGCATGCCGCCGGACACCTGGTTGGAGTAATGAGACTCATATCCTTTCAGTCCCAGGCGCTTGAAAAGGCCGCGGGCCTGGTTTTCAGCCGCTATCATATCCTGCCCACCCGTTTTTGCAGGCAGTAATGCATTGTCCAAAAGGGAAAACCAGGGCAGCAACATATCCTTTTGCTGCATATATGCTGCATGTTGACTCAGGTTTAAAAGGGGTTCATGGTTCCAGAAAAGGCTTCCCCCATCCAAATGAATGACTCCTGTCAGCCCGTCAAATAGAGTACTTTTTCCACAGCCGGAAGGCCCTACCAGGACATGGAACCTGCCCTGAGGAACATTGAGATCAAACCCGGAAAAGACCTCTTGCCCCTTAAAATACTTTGTGACAGAACATACCTGGAGCATGGAAAACCAGTCGCCCTTTTAAAAAAAGTTAAAAAAATTTGTGCAAATCAAAAAAAGGTGGGTGTGAATCCAAGGTGTGAAAACATATTGACTTTCCTACGCCAGCATGACCTGGATCAGGTTCCAGGGGTCGAAACTAAATTTAAGTCTCCTCTCAGCCGATGCTCATCAGCTCCCCCAGTCCACCAATGCATGTTGCACCAGTAA
>JACNHV010000398.1:0-4952 GCA_014383445.1 Candidatus Desulfobacula maris
AAAGGGACTCCCTTGATATACCCGATTGTTTTGGAGAATTTAATAAAAAGAACAGACTCTGCTCAAGATATTGCTCAATATCCATACGATGTTGCATCATGCATAATAAAAATCCAAAAATTGATATTTTGGAAAAATTATTAATCCACAACCAGTATGCAATAAAACTACAATAATTTTCTTGTTTGGAATATCAAAGATGTGAAAATTCAGATGCTTTTGTGTTTTTCTTTTTTCTATTCCGTTTGCTATTCCGTTTTCGAATCAGTGAAAAATCTTGCCGGGATTTAGAATATTCTGAGGGTCAAATACCTTTTTAATCCCTTTCATAAGTTCAATTTGTGTTGCACCGATTTCCAGGGGAAGGTATTTAAGCTTGGTCATACCAACCCCGTGTTCTCCAGTAATGGTCCCCCCTAAGCTTAAAGTGGCATTAAAAAGCTCATCAACAGCCTTTTCTGCCCTTTCTGATTCGTTTTTATCGGTTTTATTATACATGATATTGCAATGGATATTTCCATCGCCGGCATGACCAAAACTGACCACTTTTAAACCCGACGTCCTTTGTATTTCTTGAATTACTTTAACCATATCAGGAATTTTATCTATAGGGACAACAATATCCTCATTAATTTTATTGTTTGCAATTTTGTATAGAACCTGAGACAAAGTTTTTCTTGCATCCCATAATTTTTGTGCCTGGGTTTGATCTTTTGCAACTAACACATCCAGTGCCCCATGGAAAAAGCAGAGTTTTTTTATATTTTCAGCATCTTTTTCAACACTATTGATATCTCCATCCAGTTCCAGGATCAACATGGCTTTACTACCTTCGGGCAAATCAAAGCTAAGAGAGTCTTTTACAATATCAAGACAGGATGCATCCAAATATTCAACACACCTTGGGACAGTTGCATCCTTCATTATACCGGACACAGTTTTGGCAGCCTTTTGCATGCTGTCAAAAAAAACAGCCATTGTCTTAATCGTTTCAGGCTTGCGCAATAGCTTTAATGTAATTTCAGTGACCACTGCCAATGTGCCTTCAGACCCCACAATCAGTCGCGTCAAGTCATATCCTGCAACCCCTTTTGCTGTGGAAACTCCTGTTTGAATAATTTCTCCTGAAGGCAGTACCGCTCTTAATCCCAGGACATAATCCCGTGTTACCCCATATTTTACAGCTCTTGGTCCTCCTGCGCATTCACCAATATTTCCCCCAATGGTACAAACGGATGAGCTTGCAGGATCAGGTGGATAAAACAAACCTTTTTCTTCTACGTTTTTGTGAATATCTGAAACAATAACACCGGGCTGTACTCTCACCAAAAAATTATTTTCATCAACATCAAAAATTTTGTTCATGCGGCTTGTGACCATTACAAGGCCCCCTTTGACCGGCACGGATCCCCCCGTCATTCCAGAACCGGCTCCACGGGGTACCACAATCAATTTTTCTTTTGATGCCAGTCTTAAAATCCGGGCAACTTCATTTTCTGAGCCTGGAAAAATAATGGCATCAGGAAGAAAAGATGCACCTGTTGCATCATAGGAATAACACAACAATTCTTCTTTTTCTCTTGTTACGTATAATTTTCCTGATATTTTTTGAAGATGCCTGTAAAGAGAACCGGAAAGTCCCATTTAAAGTTTTCCTGATTCGATTTTTTTTGAAAGATACTTTATTTGTTCACAAATAACGCTTTTTTGCTTTAATTCTCTTTCTACTGCATTTATGGCATATATGGCAGTCGCATGATATTTATTATAACTGTTACCAATTTTTTTTATAGGCTGATCCGTATATTTTCTGGAAAGAAAAATTGCCATTTGCCTTGGCTTGACAATTCTACTTTTTCTGGAGGCAGACACAATATCTGTTTCTGTAATTGAAAATTCTTTACAAACCAATTTTTTAATGGTTTCAACAGTAATTCGTTTTTTTGCTTTTGTAATATTGGCAAGAACACTTTTTGCCAGCTCAATATCAATATTATACCCCATTAAATTACCTTTTGCAGCCACACCAAACAAACCGCTTTCAAGTTGCCGGACATCATCACACAATTCCTGGGCAATGTACTCAGTTACCTGATTTGGAATGTCATATCCAAAAATTTTGGATTTCTTTTTTAATATTCTGACCCGGGTGGCATAATCTGGTTTATCAATTTCAGTAACAAGTCCAAGGCTTAAACGAGATTTTAACTGATCATTGAGTTTGGGAATATCATCCGGAAGCTCGCATCCTGAAAAAATAACCTTTTTATCTGCGTCAAGAAGATAATCTAAAGTGATAGCCAATTCATTTTGTGTTGCTTCCTTACCTGACAAAAAATGAACATTTTCAAGAATCAAAACATCACATTTTTTCCTGTATTTTTCTTTGAACCTCTCTATGGTTTTATTTTTCAAAGAAAATATCATTTCATTGGTGAACTCTTCTGCAGTTGCATAATATACCCTTTTGGAAAGAGAGTTGGTGATAATATGGTATCCAACAGCCTGGGACAAATGACTTTTCCCAAGTCCGGTTTTAGCTAAAATATAAAGTATGTTGGATCCGTTTGTTTTCCCCTGGGCAAGAGATAACGATGCAGAATATGCAAAGTTTGAATTATTTCCCACAACAAAATCATCAAATGTGAACCCTTTTTTAAACATCCTTCCGTTATTAAATCGTACGTTAAGTCCTGGTAGATTTAATTGCTTTGATCTTTTCATGGGTAAAGAAAGCGCTGGATATGCACCTGTTTCTTTGTTTTTTTCTTTTGAACAAAATTTTGTTCTGGATATTACTTCAAATTCAATATTGATATCAATAATCCCCAATTTTAAAAACTCTTCTTCAAATAGCGGCAGGTAATTGTCTTTTAATCGTTTGACAAAATAAGCATTTGGACTGGATAACTTAATATGATGATCATCATGGTAAAGAAGTTCGACCGGGTCTATCCACATTCTATAACTATGGTCAGGCAATATTTTTTTGATTTGGTATTTAACTTGTTCCCAGAACGATTCCATGTTTTCCAAAAAAAATCCTCTTTCTTCCAGATACGAATAAAAATACTGATATATAAAACAAATTTAACAATTACCAATGGATAAAACTGATATTTAAAAAGAGTATTATTTTTTTATTGGATTATTTTTTATTGGTCAAATCTAATAACAAGGGTTAGCTTATTATTAGATTTTTGTTTGGCATAGTTTTTTAATCACCTGATATAATTAAGATTTTTTTGTGAAACAAAAATTTTTTCAAACATTACAACCACTTCGACAACTACCTCTTATTTCAAGATATTTTAACATTTCATTGGAAATTTTTATTTCTCAAAAAAATAAATTTACTCTTATTTATTCCTTTTTCCTTTTAATTACTTCTAATTTAATAAAAAATTTCTCTTTTTTTGGAACCTTAAGTTTACTATAGTTTCACAATTTTATGACATAAATTATATTTACACTTTCCTTATCCAATAGTATATTGCATTTTATTTTGAACCATTTACCCTTAATATTATCGAGAGCCTGATGAAACCGCCACAATCACTGCCGATTATCGGCATTACCATGGGAGATCCTGTTGGAATCGGCCCGGAAATATTGGTAAAAGCGTTAAACAACTCAAAAATGTATACTTTGTGCAAACCTCTGATTATCGGAGATTCCCAGATTATAAAACAAGCATTAAAACTTTTAAAGGTCAAGCATCATATCCATGTCATAACTGATCCAGGCCAGGGTAAATATGAGTTTAATACATTGGATATCATGGATATCTCCACTATTCATACGGATTGTTCCTCTCTTTCAGGTCCAACCATTGAAACCGGAACTGCCATGCAGGACTATATCATTAAAGGGATTGATCTTGCATTGACCCATCGCATTGCAGGTCTTGTGACCTGCCCCATCACAAAAACTGCCTTAAAACTTGCCGGGTCTCAATTTCATGGACATACTGAACTTCTGGCCCACAGAACAAAAGCAAAAGATTATGCCATGATGCTGGCCGGCAAAACACTTAAGGTTGTTCTGGTAACGATTCATATTCCTCTATCCCAGGTGTCTGCCCGTCTGACCAGAGAAGATATTATCAATAAAATAAAATTAACCCATACCTCTTTAAAAAACCTGTTTAATATTAAAATGCCCAGAATTGCCGTTGCAGGGCTAAATCCCCATGCAGGTGAAGAATCCATGTTTGGGAGAGAGGAAGAAGATATTATTTTGCCTTCTGTCCGACAGGCAAAAAAAGATGGAATAAACGTCTTAGGCCCCCTGCCCCCGGATACAGTTTTTTACCAGGCTGTCAACGGAAGGTATGATGCAGTGGTTTGCATGTATCATGACCAGGGTCTTATTCCATTCAAGCTCACCCATTTTAAGGACGGTGTAAATACGACATTAGGTCTTCCCATTATCCGTACATCAGTGGATCATGGGACAGCTTATGACATTGCCTGGCAAGGAATTGCAGACCATTCAAGCCTGACAGAAGCCATTAAAATGGCAGCATTCCAGGCCATAAATAAAAAAGTCCAAAAGAAATAAGAACCAATGGATAAAAATAAAATTATCATTGAAGGTGCCCGGGAACATAACCTGAAAAATATTAATGTTGAAATACCCAGAAACAGCTTGACTGTTATTACCGGACTTTCAGGCTCTGGAAAATCAACTCTGGCCTTTGACACATTGTATGCAGAAGGCCAACGACGATATGTTGAGTCACTTTCCACCTATGCCAGACAATTTTTGGGCCAGATGGACAAACCAGATGTTGATGCTATTATCGGACTAAGCCCTGCTATATCCATCGAACAGAAAACTGCCAGCCATAACCCCAGATCCACTGTTGGTACTGTCACGGAAATTTATGATTATCTTAGATTATTATTTGCAAGAGTCGGCACTTCCTATTGTTATAAATGCGGATTGCC
>JACNHV010000398.1:5248-7347 GCA_014383445.1 Candidatus Desulfobacula maris
CTGGTCATTAAACAAGGCATTGAAAAACGCCTGTCCGACTCATTGGAACTTGCCCTCTTATTATCAGCTGGATTTGTAACCCTGATTGATCTCAGCCATAACGAGGAAACCCTTTTCAGCGAGAAAGCATCCTGTGTACGTTGCGGGGTCAGCTATCCTGAATTTACACCCGCATCTTTCTCATTTAACTCGCCCCAGGGGGCCTGTAAAAAATGTGGCGGCATGGGATCAGTCACAGAATTTGATCCAGATCTGATTGTTCCAGATCCAACGTTTTCGTTACGGCAGGGTGCCATTTTGCCTTGGAAAAACAGGGATTCGGTTCAATTTATGGAATTTTTAGATGCCCTGGTTAACCATTATAAAGAAAATATTTATACACCCTTTAAAAAGCTGTCACCTGATTTCCAACAGGTTTTGCTCCATGGATCAAATAAAGAAGAAATTGCCTTTTATATTGAAAGAATGGAAAAAAAAATTATTTATAAAAAAACCTTTGAAGGTGTGATTCCTAACCTGAAAAGACGGTATAATAAAACTGACTCCACTTATACGAGAGAAGAAATAAAAAAATTTATGAATTTTAAAACCTGTTCTTTCTGTAATGGATCAAGGCTCAATAAGGCATCCGGATCTGTCAGGGTCGGGGATAAAACCATCTGGGAGATCACGTCTCTTTCCATACAAAATTGTGTTAAGTATATTTCATCATTATATCTTCTGGATAAAGAAAAAATTATCGCTGCCAGAATTATTAAAGAACTTACGCAACGACTGGAATTTTTAGAAAATGTTGGCCTAGAGTACCTTACCCTTGCCAGATCGGCTGCAACACTGTCCGGAGGGGAAAGCCAGAGAATACGCCTTGCCACCCAAATCGGATCTCAACTGACAGGAGTTCTTTATGTGTTGGATGAGCCCAGTATCGGGCTTCACCAAAAGGACAATGCAAGATTATTGACCACCTTAATGAATCTTCGAAATCTTGGCAATACAGTACTGGTTGTTGAGCATGATGAAGAAACAATCCTTTCCTCTGATCATGTCATTGATATCGGGCCTGGCGCAGGAATAAAAGGAGGCGAGGTTGTTTTTTCAGGCCCTCCGGAAGAACTTGTCAAATGTGAAACCTCATTAACCGGTCTTTATCTGTCCGGTAAAAAATGCATTCAAATCCCTGAAAGAAGAAGAAAGGGAAATGGAAAGAGCTTAAACATTTATCAGGCAAGTTCAAATAATCTTAAACATATTGATGTCTCTTTCCCCCTGGGGTGTTTTACCTGTGTAACAGGTGTTTCAGGGTCAGGAAAATCAACCCTTGTTTTATCCACCCTTTATCCGATTCTTGCAAACCAGATCTATCGTTCCAGAAAAACTGCCGGCACTTATGAAGAAATCAAAGGGCTTGAACATATTGATAAGGTGGTTCATATTGATCAGTCTCCCATTGGAAAAACACCTAGAAGCAATCCAGGTACCTATACCCAGGTATTTAACCCTATCAGGGAACTGTTTTCCAATACCCGGGAATCAAAAGCCAGGGGGTACAAGCCAGGCAGGTTCAGTTTTAATGTTAAAGGGGGCCGGTGTGAAGCGTGTACGGGTGACGGCATTATTAAAATTGAAATGCATTTTCTGCCCGATGTGTATGTTGACTGTGATGTCTGCAAGAGTCAAAGATACAATAGAGAAACCCTGGATATCAAATATAAAGGTAAAAATATCGCCCAGGTCCTGGATATGACCATTAATCAAGCCATTCGTTTTTTTGAAAATATCTCATCCATTAGAACCAAACTTGCAACCCTGATAGAAGTCGGACTCGGATATATAAAACTGGGGCAAGCTGCCACTACATTGTCAGGGGGAGAGGCCCAAAGGATAAAACTTGCAAAGGAGCTGTCAAAAAAAGGAACAGGTAGAACCATCTATATACTGGATGAACCCACCACAGGACTTCATTCAGATGATATTAACAAATTATTATTTGTTTTGAATAAACTGGTTGATTCAAATAACACGGTGGTAGTTATCGAGCACAATCTTGATGTCATCAAATGTGCAGACCACATTATTGACCTTGGACCTGAAGGCGGGGA
>JACNHV010000160.1 GCA_014383445.1 Candidatus Desulfobacula maris
AACAATTGACTTATTAAAGTCGATAAGTTATTATTTGTAATAATGTGGCACATATTTGAACATAAAGATTTTGCAAAACAATGCAAAAAGGCTCCGCAACAAGTACTGAAAAAATACGAACTGTGGAAGAATCTTGTTTTCAGGCATGGCCCCGACATCCTGAAAGAATTTCCTGGATATAATGATGAAAAACTTAAAGGGAAACGAAAAGACCAGCGGTCGTCACGATTAAGTTTGAAATACAGAGTGGTTTATTCGATCAACGATGAAAAAGTTTCTGTTTATGTACTGGAAATAACGCCGCATAAATACTAAAATCAGGAGGATAATATTTTGGAAAAAAATTTTATTCCAGCCCAAAAACGTGCCCCTGTAACAACAGGTGATGTTATTCGCATGCTCAGGGAACTTAAGGGATGGACACAGGAAAAACTGGCAGCACTTTCAGGTGTTAATGCCAAGAATATCAGTCTGCTTGAAAACAACAAGGTGGATATCGGCAAAAAACGGGCGGAACAAATTGCAAATGCCTTTGGTGTACACCCTTCAATCATTATGTTCCCAGAGTATGAGGCTGATTTAATTCAAATGGTTGCATAATCAAATAGAGGTGTCCCCGGAATTATAATGGGCAAGCTTGGCCAACACCAGGCCTGATACCCGTTCCGGTCTGCTCACCTTACACTCCCTAGTGCCTGAACGATTTTTTAAAGTTCAAAAGGCCTTCCATTTAACAGCGGAAACTGCGGGCAAATATGTCCTCAAACAGTCCGCTGTTTTAACATTCCAGGCCTTTGAACTTTTACAAAAATCGCAGGCAATCCGGTCGTTGTAAGGCAAGTAGACCTGCACTGGAAATTTTGGTTTGCGCAATAATACAAACCCCGTCTAATTTCAATAACCACAATAAAGAAAGATAAGTAAGGTGTCCCCGGAATTTCCCCGGAATTTGCGGAATTTGCAAGGTGAGCAGACCTGCACTGGAAGCTGTGGTTTGCCCGGCAACTCAACTGGAGCTGGCAAATTGTAACTGGGCATCTGACTTTCTGATATAAGTGGGAGCAAGGATATTTTCCGGGTTATCTAAAAAATTGTCTTTTGAAGAAAGGGACAAAACAAGGGCCGCTGCATTAACAGAATCAAAAAAACTGTGGCCAATTACGGGGTGATCTGCTGTTTGTTCAATGATGTCCCTGTATGCTTTTGACCCAGACCCTGCAAACAGTGTGGGTCCTTCTGTCATCTTGATGGCCTCTTCCGGGCTGACAACCCTTTCTCTGGTTTTGGAGACAAGACTGCCATGATCAAATTGATAGACTGCACAATAGACTTCGTTTCTTCTGGCATCCATCATGACACAGACGGGCATGAATGAATAGGCAAAGCAAAAGGCTATACCATCAAGGCTTGAAACTCCAAGGGCAGGTTTTCCCATGGCATAGGCCAAGCCTTTGATCACACTTATACCTATGCGAAGTCCAGTAAAGCTGCCCGGCCCTCTGGCAGCAACAAAAGCATCAATATCAGCAAGTTCCAGGCCAGCTCTTTTTTCAAGCATATGTTCAATCATTTTTAACAATCGTGTGGAATGGGTCTGCTTGACTTCCCAGAGTTCTTCACAAACAGGAGAATCCCCATCAACAATTGCCAGGCTGCATCCTTGTTCTGCTGTGCTCAGACAAAGAAGTTTCACTTTATTTAAGCCTTTTCTTTTTTAATTTTTACTTTTACTGGTTTTGTTTTTACGAGTTTTGTTTTTAAGGGTTTTTCTTTTGCTGGTTTTTCTTCAAGGGCTATTTCAAGAACTTCACGAATATCTTTAACACAGGTAAACTTTATTTTATTTTTAATAACCTTTGGCATATCATATAAATCACTCCTGTTTTTCTCGGGAATGATTATATGGTTTATCCCGGCCCGCAACGCCCCAAGGGCTTTTTCTTTAAGTCCGCCAATGGGCAAAACCCTTCCTCTCAAGGAAATTTCACCCGTCATGCCCACTTTATTATTTACTTTGCGCCCTGTAAATGCGGAAATCAATGCTGTTGCCATGGCAATCCCGGCTGAAGGGCCGTCTTTTGGAATGGCACCTGCAGGCACGTGAAGATGAATATCATTATTATCAAGATCTTCTTTACTTATATCAAATTTATCTGCATTGGCTTTTGTATATGTAAGAGCAGCCCTGGCAGACTCCTGCATCACTTCACCGATCTGCCCTGTTACCAGCAATTCTCCTTTGCCCTGATAAAGAGACACTTCAATATAAAGCTGCTCTCCACCGACTTCAGTCCATGCAAGCCCCGTGGCCAGACCAACCTGACTTTCTTCCTGATCAAGCTCAGTAAGATATTTTGGCGGCCCAAGATATTTTGCGAGATTTTGCCTGGTTATTGAAAATTTACCATTTTTACCTTCAGCAATCTTTCTTGCAATTTTTCTGCAAATGGCATCCAGTTTCCTTTCAAGACCCCGCAAGCCCGCTTCCAGTGTATACTCTCCAATAATTTGCTCCATTGCTCCAGAACTTATATTGATTGATCTGCGGACAAGCCCGTTATCTTTTAATTTTCTTGGGAAAAGATATTTTTCAGCAATCACCTTTTTTTCCTGCCGTGTATATCCGGAAATTCTAATAACCTCCATCCTGTCCAGCAAAGCAGAAGGGATAGTGTCAGATATATTGGCCGTTAAAATAAAAAGCACATTGGAAAGATCAAAGGGCATATTCAGATAATGATCAGAAAATTCAAAGTTCTGTTCAGGATCAAGGGCCTCTAAAAGTGCTGAAGAAGGATCTCCTCTGAAATCATTTCCCAGTTTGTCGATCTCATCTAACATAAATACAGGATTATTTGTATTACATTGTCTTAACCCCTGCAAAATCCTTCCTGGCATGGAACCGATATAGGTTCTTCTATGCCCCCGGATTTCAGCCTCATCCCTTATGCCGCCCAGAGATACCCGATGAAACTTACGCTTCATGGCTTTGGCTATGGTCTGTCCCAGCGATGTTTTTCCAACACCAGGAGGGCCCACAAAACAGATGATCTGTCCCTTTTTTTTAGGGTTTAACTTTCTGACACTTAAATATTCAAGAATTCTTTCTTTGACTTTATCCAGACCAAAATGATCCTGATTCAGGACTTCTTCTGATTTTGGAATATCAAGAAAATCTTTTGTTGCTTTGCTCCATGGCAATTCAACAATACAGTCAAGATAGGTACGGACAACGGAAGCTTCAGAGGAATCAGAATGCATCTGTTCAAGACGTTTCAACTGTTTTTCTGCCTCTTTTTCACAGTCCTTGGGCATTTTGCATTTTTTAATTTTTGCTTTGAATTCTTTTATTTCAGCAAGCTTTTCATCACTCTCCCCAAGCTCCCTGTGAATGGCTTTTACCTGTTCTCTAAGATAATAATCCCTTTGATTTCTGGAAATCTCATCCTTGACATTTATTTGAATTTTGGCTTGAACCGTTGAAAGATCCAGCTCTCTTGCCAAAAGGTCATTCACCTTTCTTAAACGTTCCGTACCATCTAAAATTTCAAGTAAAGCCTGGGCATCCACGACCTTTAAGTTTATATTGGAAGCAACAAGATCAGCAAGTTTACCCGGAGATTCAATATGAGACAGCAAGTCCCCTACATCCCCTGAAAACTCGCCTTTGAGTGCCAGCAATTTTTCACTGGCTTCTTTTACATTCCGCATTAAAGCTTCATCTTCAATATTGAGTTCCAAAGGATCTATATCCTTTAAAATTTCAATATGAACTTTAAAAAAAGGTTTCTTTTTAACATACTCCAATACTTTTGCCTTGGCTAACCCCTGAACCAAGGCCTTAATCCTGCCATCGGGCAGCTTGATCATTTTTTGAATTCTGCCAATGGTACCAACTATATAAAGATCCTCATGTGTTGGTTTTTCCACTTCAGAATCTTTCTGAGCCGTCATGAAAATATAACGATCATATTCAATACTCTCTTCAACTGCTCTAATGGATTTTTTACGGCCAACAAACAATGGCAGCAGCATATCCGTAAACACAACAATATCTCTGACCGGCATCATGGGAAGGGTTGTGGGAATATCCTCTAAATTGCTTTCTTTTTCTATTATTTCAATCAGATCATCAATATCTGCTTCAGCCATTTTAACTCCTTGACATTCATTATAAGTTCTTTCATATTTGATCCTTTACAATAAAACATAATTTTTATTTTACAATGTCCTTGAAAAAAAATTAAAGGGAAAAATCAAAATGATGATATTTGACTATTTTTCAATGCCTGCCATGTTTTTTTTAATCATTGGCGCCTGTATTGGAAGCTTTTTAAATGTTTGTATTTACAGGATCCCTGAAAATAAATCCATTGTCTTTCCTGGTTCATTCTGTCCTGTCTGTAAAAAAAGCATTCCTTTTTACTGCAATATTCCCGTCTTAAGCTATGTGTTTTTAAAAGGCCGGTGCAAGTTCTGCCACAAGCCGATATCTATAAGATACCCTTTCATAGAAATCCTGACGGGTATTTTTGCCGTGCTGCTGTTTTATAAGTTCGGCCCGGGATGGGCCATGGCGTACTGGTTTGTTTTCATCAGTGTTTTGATCACCATTTCCTTTATTGATATAGACCATCAGATTATTCCGGATATCATATCGCTTCCCGGCATCCTGATATTTGCCTCTTCTTTTTATTTTTTGCCTGAAATGACAATTAAAGATACCCTGCTGGGTATTTTTGCCGGTGGCGGCAGTTTATATGCTGTGGCTTATTTATATTTTCTGCTGAAAAAACAGGAAGGCATGGGCGGCGGCGACATCAAGCTGCTGGCGATGATCGGGGCGGCAACAGGTATTAAAGGTGTTTTTTTTACTATTTTTGCCGGCTCATTATTTGGCACCTTTTTTGGTATTTTAATCATGATCTACACCAAAATAGCTGATTCAAAATTAAAAATTCCCTTTGGACCGTTTCTGTCCCTGGGTGCAATTTTATATATTTTTTTTGGAGAACAATTGATCCAATGGTATTTAGCGATTCTAAAGCCCTAAGCCCTTGCGCACCCTGATTTTTATCAATTTTATATTATTTTCTTTTATTTTGATAATAAATTTTAAAAAAATGTGAATAAATACTTGACACGCCCTTCTCAACGACGTAACGTACGCTAAATGCAGGTTTAAGCTAACTTTATTTTAGAAAAATGTTTTTAGGCAATTTTTAGAAATTTCTAAAACCTCAAAAAAGGAGTGAAAAAATGAACAAAGGCGATTTAATCAGCAAGGTTTCAGAAGTGCTTGGCAGTAAAAAAGAAGCCCAGGCTGCAGTTGATCACACGATCAAAGCGATCACAGAAGCCCTTTCCAGCAATGATTCTGTTACACTGGTTGGCTTTGGAACATTTAAAACAGCCAATAGAAAAGCCAGAAAAGGAAGAAATCCCCAGACAGGCAAAGAAATTGACATCCCTGCCAGAAACGTTCCCAAGTTTGTCCCTGGAAAAGCATTAAAAGATGCTGTAAAATAGACACCAAAAATTCATTCAGGCAGTATCCATTCACAGGTACTGCCTGAATATTTTATGCATCTCAGCTTCAGGCCGCCTTTGGCTGCTCCTCAATCACGAACTCCTCGAAATAGCTTTAATATATTTCTCTAACCAGTCAAGCATTCTTTTTGTATCCTGATCCGGATTTAAAAGGGCTTGCCGGGTAGTTTCCAATTCTTCTAACCCTTGCCTGCAATTGAATTTCATATCATTTTTGTATCCGATAATCTGATCTTTTTCCAAGGAAGATTTCAGCCTGTTCATGTATAGCTGATATTCTGTATCTTCGGCATGCCCTAAAATATTATCGGGAATATTATCAAAATTTCGGACCAGGATACGATTTGCCAGGATTTTGATCCTCAAACTTTTTATTGAGCTTTTTATTGAGCTTTTTATTTTTTTTATGCTTTCAATTTTATCAAAATTTAAATCCTTGAGAGATTGATGAAATAAATTAATTTCCTTTTTCTCCTGAAAGGAAAAAAAACCATCCTGATAAAGGGCAGCGTCCGGGTCCATATTGGGAATAAAAGGGTATTTATAACCAATATGATACTGGATAAATTTAAAAAATCTTTCTTTCTGGATTAAAAGTTTCTCCATATTTTCCCGGGCCATGTTCCTGGATTCTTTTGGCAGTTTATCCCAGAATCTTTCAAGGGCCGGCAGCACGATCAATGCATCTGCAGCACGTTTTCTTATAACAAAGGTATCTTTTATATCCAGGTCTGTGTTCAGGCCTAAAATATCATTTGAATCAAGCCTAAGCCACAGGCTTTGATTTTTATAGGGCAAAGATTCGCCAAGATGAATAACCGGCGCCATATAATTCACCTTTGACCCGAAAGATGAGGACACCATTAGACAAATCCTGAATCGTGTATTTTGAATATCCAGTTTTTTATCAATATTATTTATTCTGACCTCATCCCGTGTTTTATTAAAAAAATCCAGGCAATAATTCCAGATATCTTTTTGTTGAAACATTTTTTTACTCAATTCAATCACGGCTTCAACATCGTTAAGTGCCTCATGGGCCCTGCCCGTTGTTACAAAATTATTTTCCCGGCTGATTAAATCCAATTTCAAGCTTGGTTTTCCATCAATTTGAGGCCAGTTTAAGATGTGGGGGTGAAATACTCTGAAAAGGACTGTGAAGGGCAGAATATCCATTCTGGAACACCCATTGGCATATTGATGGCTATAGGGGTCCAAAAGGTTTCGATAAAACAGGAACCTTAAAAAGTCATCGTCAAATCCCAGTGAATTATACCCCAGGCTTATGGTATTGGGTGTATTTAAAATTTTGTGGATTTTAAGGGCTGCTTTATACTCATTGATTCCAAGGGATAATTCATCAAAGGTTAAGCCATGGGTTAAAAAAGCCTGTGTTGACGGGACAATATCCTTTCGCAAACCAATGGTGATGGTTTGCCTTTTGATCTCATTAAGCTCAAGATCTGTCCGGATGCCGGCAAAGGTTAAAATCTGATCAAAGGCAGGGTTTAATCCGCTGGTTTCAACATCATAAAATAAAAAAGTCTTCATTTTTCATTCCCGAATAATCAAATAATTGAGGTCGGACCCCCATTAAAATATGCGGGGTCGGACAAACCAAAAAGGGGGGCAAAGAATTCTCTTTGCCCCCCTCATGGTTTAATAAACTGGTATAATAAATAATTTTTGAAATATATAAAAAATTATCTTTTTGAAAACTGAAAGCTTGCTCTTGCGCCTTTTTTACCGTATTTTTTACGTTCTTTTGTTCTTG
>JACNHV010000336.1 GCA_014383445.1 Candidatus Desulfobacula maris
TTGATATTTACTTGATATTGTCGTTTGCATTGCATTCTCCTTATTGGCTATCGATAGTACTATTGTAGAAATCTTGTAAGGGGAAGTCAAGTTTAAACTTTGAAATTGATGCACCCAAAGCACCAATTCCACCCAATCTATGTTCTGCAATACAAAATAAACGAACTGCATATGTTGTGACCAGGTTTTTTTGCGTTTGCATAAAATGGATTTTATTGTCAGCCCCAGGCCCGGTGTCTTGCTTACAAGGCCTCCTTATGACAAATATCCAGTGACAGCTTGAAAAAAATATTCCGGTCAAGTAAAGTTTCCATATAAAAATTTTAGCCGTGGACCTGCAAATGTCTATGAGAAAAAATAAAAACCTATTTATTAAGGTGAATTCAAATGACTATTCGCGATAACGTCAGCACTAAGGTCGCCATCTCAGATGTCACATTGGATGAGTCTATCTATCCAAGAGAAAATATTGATCATAAGCGTGTCAGTATTTTTGCGGAAAATTTAAGGGATAATATTAAATTTGATCCCATTGAAGTCCAGGTTCATCCAAAGAAAGAAGGCCAATACCGGATATTGGATGGAGTGCATAGATGGAACGCCCATAAAGAGGTCGGTTTAACTGATATACAGGTGATTATTAAAGATTTAAAAGCAATTGATCCTTTGCTGTATGCTGCTAAAATGGCAATTGGACCAAAGCAGCTCACTGAAAAGGAAACCAGATCAACGGCACGACGCGCTTTTCAAAACAATCCCAGATTAACCTCTTCTGAAATTGGCAGGCTTATTGGCAGATCCCGGCAGACAATTGCCAATTATATTGCAGACCTGAAAGCGGTTCGGCAAATTAAACTTGATCAGAAAATCTGGCGCATGAACCGGCTGGGAATCCCTCAAGAAAGAATAGCAATGCGCTTAGGAGAGACCAGGGATATTATCCGAAACCATTTGGGGAAAATGTTAATATTAACAAAATCCCCAAATACAGATTTGTCCCAGGGATTAACCATTCCCCAGGTTGCTGCCAAACATGGTTGGACAGAGCCCATGCTGTGGTCATGGGTTTTAGAGGGAAAATCCGATCAAAGCCGCTTTAAAGACCTGGGATGGGGGTTGCGCACATGGGATTTATGGAATTTCAATGATTGTGATCACCGTTTCGGAGATGAATGGCCAGGACGTATCCCTGCTCAAATGATAGCACATATCCTTTTTTATTTTTCCAATCCCAATGACCTGATTTTTGACCCAATGGCAGGTGGCGGTGTAACAGCAGATACAAGTCTTGCTTTAGGCAGAAGATGCTGGAGCCTGGATATGGAAGACCGGGCCGACAACCGCCCTGAAATTGAACCCTATCACTGGGATATGACACTCAATAACTGGGAAGATACGATCCTGGCGGGTAAGGAAAAGCCAGACCTGATTATTTTTGATCCTCCCTATTTTCAGAAAAAAGCGGATAGCTATGGGGAAAACAGCATTGCCCGGATGCCCCGCCAGGAATACCTGCACTTTCTGGATAATTTTTTCAGGTTCCTGAAAAACAATACCAGGAAAACCACCCGGCTTGCCTTAATCAATTCTGACTGGCGTGATTTTCAAAGTTGTCCTGCTTTAGAAGAAGAGACGCAAAACGCTATCCTGTTAACTGATTATTATAAAATATTGGAGCCGGCAGGATGGGAATTGACCCATATCATTCAGGCACCATTGTCCTCGGAACGGTTTAATGCGATTATGGTCAGTGCCATGCAGGAGAAAAAAATTCTGGGTGTTACCAGTCGGTATATACTTCTTTTGAAACAAAAAAACAGTTAACCAAAAAAAAATATTTAAGCAGGCCCTTGATCTTCCTATAGACGATCGATTAACTTCAAAAACAGTTGTTTGTCCCCTATTTCTCTTTTTAGTTGTGAAAACAATTTTTTTTCCTTACAACATAAAAGCAATATTAAAAAACTGAAATGAGAAAAATCTGAATGATTGAAAATCAATATGTTTTTAAAATCCAGAGGTATTCCATCCACGATGGTCCTGGAATCAGAACCACGATTTTTTTTCAAGGCTGTCCTTTGTCCTGTTATTGGTGCCATAATCCTGAAAGCCATGCAATGCCTTTGAAAATAAGCATGGAAGATATGGACAAGGCTGCTGTTTTTCTGATGAAAGAGATAGAAAAAGATCTTATTTTTTATGATGATTCAGGTGGCGGCGTTACTTTTTCCGGGGGAGAACCCTTGTGCCAGCCTCAATTATTATTCAGACTTCTTGAACGATGCCGGGAAAAAGAAATTCATACCTGTGTGGATACCTCGGGATATGGTGAAGCCAAGGTGATTTTGAAGGCAGCTCAAAAAGCGGATTTGATTTTTTATGATATTAAATTAATGGATGAGAAAGCGCATAAAAAATATACGGGTCAAAGCGTTGCCACTGTTCTGGATAATTTAAAACAATTGTCAGAACAAAAGGCTGACGTCAGGTTGCGGTTTCCCCTCATCCCTGGGGTGACGGATACCAATGAAAACATTGAAGGAATTATGGCTTTTTTAAAAGAAAATATAATTTACCGGGATATTCATATTTTGCCATTTCATAAGGCAGGGGAAGGAAAATATAACTCATTGAATATGAAAAATTATATGAAAGATATACAAGCTCCGTCTAAAGAAAAGGTGGAAAAAATAAAAGAACAATTTGAGTCTAATGGATTTAATGTTACTATTGGCGGATAAAGAAATTGTGGGAAAAAAACGGTGAATAAAAAATCTCCAAAAAAAAATGCCGGACAAATAACGGCTGACAAATAACGGCGGTAAAAAAATGAATTCAAGAATAGAAATTTTGCGAAAAAAGACCCGGGATAAAGCGGTAACCCTCTCCCATGAAAGGGCGGATCTGGTTACTGATTTTTATAAAACCCATGTCAGCCTGGATAAATCCATATCCGTTCAAAGGGCAATGTGTTTAAAATATGTGCTTGAAAATAAAAAAATATTTATTGATGACAATGAATTGATTGTTGGCGAACGCGGCCCTGAGCCAAAAGCCGTTCCCACATACCCTGAAATCTGTCTGCACTCTCTAAAAGATCTTGAGATTTTAGATTCAAGGCCCAAGGTGCCCTATAAAGTCTCAGAGGAAACAAAGGCAATCTACAGGGAAAAGATTATTCCTTTCTGGAAGGGCAGAACCATAAGGGAAAAGATATTTGAGGCCATGGATGATCAGTGGATTGATTCTTTTAATGCAGGGATTTTTACAGAGTTCCAGGAACAGCGATCCCCGGGCCATACTGCCGGCGGGGACTTGATCTATAAAAAGGGGTTCAATGACCTGAAGGATGATATTGGGCAATGTCTTGGGGGTATTGATTTTTTTGAGGATAAAGATGGCCTTGAAAAACAGGAGGTCTTAACCTCCCTTGATATAGCAGCAGATGCCCTGATTGTTTTTGCCGGGCGCCATGCAGATGAACTTGTGCGCCGGGCCAAAAATGAAACAGATTCCAGGCGCAAAGCTGAGCTTGAGAATATGGCCCGTGTCTGTCAAAGAGTGCCTGCCCAGAAACCTGAAACCTTTCACGAGGCATTGCAGTATTATTGGTTTTTGCATGTGGGTATCATAACTGAGCTGAATCCCTGGGATGCCTATAACCCTGGCAGGTTTGACCAGAATCTGTACCCTTTTTATCAAAAAGATATAGAAAATGGAACAATCACAAGAGAACAGGCCAAGGAGCTTTTATGCTGTTTCTGGATAAAGTTCCATAACCATCCAGCCCCTCCAAAGGTGGGCGTAACTGCAAAGGAGAGCAATACCTATGTTGATTTCTGCCTGATCAATCTTGGCGGTGTTACAAAGGATAATAAGGATGGTGTTAATGAATTAACATATCTTGTTCTTGATGTGATTGAAGAAATGAGGCTTTTGCAGCCAAGTTCCATGATCCAGGTGTCAAGGAAAAACCCGGACAGGTTTATCAAACGGGCATTGAAAATTATTGCCACGGGATTTGGCCAGCCATCCGTATTTAATACGGATGCCATTGTCCAGGAGATGATCCTTCATGGCAAATCCGTGGAAGATGCGAGAATTTCCGGAGCTTCGGGCTGTGTGGAAGCAGGTGCTTTTGGAAAGGAATGCTATATTCTGACAGGATATTTTAATCTTCCCAAAGTTCTGGAAATAACCCTTTACAATGGATGGGATCCGGGAACAAAAAAGCAGATCGGTCTTAAAACAGGAGACCTGACAAGTTTTGGAACATTTGATGATTTTTTTGATGCCTATAAAAAGCAGTTGGAATATTTTGTTAATATCAAGATCAGGGGCAACAATATCATTGAACAGATTAATGCCAGATATATGCCTGTTCCATTGCTGTCCCTTGTCACCCAGGACTGTATTAAAAATGCAAAGGATTATAACCAGGGCGGGGCAAGATACAATACATCCTATATCCAGGGTGTTGGAATGGGAACCATAACAGATTGTTTTTCATCTTTGAAATATAATGTATATGATAACAAACTGTTTTCCATAGAAAGGCTGCTGGATGCTTTGAAAAAAGACTTCAAGGGAAACGATGTTCTTCTTCATCAATTGGGCCAGGCACCCAAATATGGCAATGATGACGATTATGCAGATGATATACTTAGAATGGTTTTTCATGCATTTCATGGTTTGGTGACGGGCAGACCCAATGCAAAAGGAGGGGTTCACAGAATTAATCTTCTGCCAACCACCTGTCATGTTTACTTTGGTGAAATCACAGGAGCCCTGCCTGATGGAAGAAAAAAGGGAGTCCCGCTTTCCGAAGGCATATCTCCGGTCCAGGGTGCAGACAGGAATGGTCCCACGGCCGTGTTGAAATCCGCAGCCAAGATCGATCATTTAAAAACAGGCGGAACCCTTTTAAATCAAAAATTTCTGCCAGATCTTTTTAAAGAGGAAAAAGGAGTTCAGGCTATTGTGCATTTAATACGGTCCTATTTTAAAATGGATGGTCATCATGTGCAGTTTAATGTGGTGTCTGAAAAAACATTAAGACAGGCTCAAAAGCATCCTGAAAACCATCAGGACCTGATTGTAAGAGTTGCAGGATATTCAGATTATTTTGTGGATCTTACAAAGGCTCTCCAGGAAGAGATTATAATGAGGACAGCCCACACGTTGCATTAGATTCAGAAACAATACATGCCGGCTGATTGGGCGCAATTTTTTCTTTGAGTGATATAGCTCTGTTTCTATAAGTGTGATTTTTTCTGCTGTGCTTTAACCTCAAGGGCGCTGTCAAACAAGATGACCTGGTCCTGCCGCAGCAGCAGATCCTTTAAACTGAACACCTGCATTCTGAAAGACTGGTTAAAGAGCCTGTTGACCAGAAGAAGAGAAGCAATGTCCATTTCATGGATTGTTTTTTCCACCACGGCAGTCATGGTTTTTTTGATGAACCGGCTGTCCGTATCTTCAATCTGCATAAAGATTTTTAAAAGAAGGCGGTATTGTTCCTCTTGATCCCCAAGTTCAAGGACGGCATTCATATTTATGCACAGTTCTACCAGTCGTTTTCTGAATAAGGCATATTGTGCGGTTAGATATGGATTTTCTGAACCGTCAAGCTCTTCCATGTTACCATAAATGCTCTTAAAATTTTTGGTGGCATTCATGATATTCCGTGAGGCAAACATCATACGTTCCATATCTACAGTCTCTTCATCAGCCAGTTGATGGTTCTGGATTTTAGCATAATAGGTGTATATGGCAGCATGGAGCAGCTTTATGTTTTCATATTGATCTTCCAAACGGAGGTTTCGCTTTTTATTGTTTTCAATGGCATCAGCATCAAAAACCAGATTTTCTTCTATATTCAACAATCTCAGATTGTACAACTGACATTTTTTAAGCAGATGCAGGATTTCATTCTTCAAAGCAGAAACTGAAGCTGCTGTCTCTTCGACCGGGGTTTTATCAATATAAAGGGTAAGAATTTCTTTGTGTTCAGGAAAAAGTTTGACCAGCATGCGGGAAAGAAGTCCGATAAAGGGTAGAAAAAGAAGAACACCCATACCATTGAAAAGGGTATGGAACATGGCAAGACCGGTTAAGCTTGAAGTCTGGATATCCACAAACTGCGTGGTAAGCCAGATCATAAAAGGGAGGCCGGCAAAACATAAGGCACCTGTTACAAAATTAAATAGGATGTGACTTGCAGCCACTCTTTTTTTGGGTTGGGTGCCGCCAATGGAACCGAATAATACAGTAATTGTTGTCCCAATATTGGCGCCGATCACCATGACTGCCGCGATGTCAAAACTAATCAACTGACTGTTGAGCGCTGTCAGTGTGATGGCCAGGGTAGCGGCACTGGCCTGCATCAAAGCTGTTAACACTGTTCCTATGAGCAGATAAAACCACAGGCCGTAATTGGGAATCTGGTCCATGCTGAAATTTTGGGCAAAGCCTTCAACCGTTCCCTTCATATAGTCAAGCCCAAGAAAAAGAAAGCCAAACCCGATGAGAAGACCAGTAAAATGATAGAATTTTGATGGGGGTCTAAAGAGAATCAAACCTATGGCTCCCACACCCACAAAGGGAAGGGCAAAGGTTTCAATTTTAATTTTAAATCCAAGGGTGGCTACAATCCAGGCCGTCAGCGTGGTGCCGATATTGGAGCCCATGATAACGCCGATGGCATTTTCCATGTTCATGACACCGGCCCCGACAAAGGCCAGGACCATCAGGGAAACGGCTGAACTGCTCTGCAATAATGCAGTGACAAAAGCGCCGCTTCCAATGGCTTTTAGTCTTCCTTTTGTATATTGCCGGATGATTCTTCGGAATGCTTTGCCTGACAGGGATTTTACCGAGGCTTCAAGCAGCTGCATGCCGAACATGAATATGCCCAGACCTGCCAGAAGTTTCCATACATTGAAATGTTCCATACTTATTCCATCCAAAAAATACATAATCTAAAAATTTTTAGACCTTCCCTGATGTCTTAAACCATTGGCATCTATTTTTGGGTCAGGACGAAATTTGTATTATATATGAGGAATTATCCTGAGGCAAACAAATTTTAAAATTATTTACGAACTTGCGATATCTTCCAGTGGAAGGGTGATCGCCTTACTGGAGCATTATGGATCATGGCTTACAAGCTCTTGATTGCTGTAGCGGTTAAACCGCCATGGTGTTTGAGCGAAGAATGAGCGAGTTCATGGCGGTCA
>JACNHV010000400.1 GCA_014383445.1 Candidatus Desulfobacula maris
ACTGATGGTTTTTTCTCACTACTCAAAACTCAAATCTCACTACTTTCATATAAAAGATAGATTCCAATGTGCTTCTATCTCGTTTTTTTATTGAAACCGATCCGCTGATCAGGAAAATCCGTATCCTGGAATTCGGAATGTTCGACATAAAGGTCTTTTTTATAATAAAAGGAGCCTGTAAACAATAAGACTCCTGCAAGGAATGCAAATATAGGCAGGATTGTCAGGGCCTTATCAAGACCGTATGTGTCGGAAAGCTGTCCAATGACAATGGGTGCAAGGCTTGAACCGAACAGGTGCTGGATGATAATATTCAGACTCAAAGAGACAGCACAAAGCCCGGGGTGCACGACATCCTGGGTAACGGCTACGCCGGACGGAACAAAGGCCACAGCAGTTATGCCGATAAAAAGCAGGACAATATATTGAGCATTTCCCTTTAAAAAAGCAAAGGCGATAAACAGCAGGATTCCCGTAAGAATGGATGACAGGGCCGGAAACAAAAGCCGGCCGTTTTCTCTTTTTTTCGACCACAGATCTGACAGATAACCGCCTAAAGGAGCGCCAATGATTGCAAGAACCATGATGGAGCTGGCTTTCATACTTGCCTTGTCCATGGCAAGATTGTCAAACCGATGAAAATATGTGGGTAGCCAGGTCAGAAGAGATGTGGTGATAAAAACATTCAAGGTAAAGGCCAGGTTGTTGTAAATCAGGGTCTTATTATGGGTAAATTGTCTTGCCATATCAATGAACAGCATTTTTGTTTCTTTGCCGGTTTTTTCCTTTTTAGTTAGCTTGATGGTTTTATAATCTTTGACAAAATAAAATATTATGGCAAGGATCAGGCCGGGAACAGCCACAAGCCCGAAGGCATGGCGCCAGCCAAAGTTATGGGCGACAAATCCTCCTATTCCAATGCCAAGGGCACTTCCAAGGGGAATGGATGCATTCCAGAGCCCAAGTATTCTTGCTCTTTTTTCCTTTGGAAAATTGGCAGATAGCATGGCTGTTCCGCCAGGGGCATAGCCTGCTTCACCAATGCCAATGGCAGTTCTGGCAATTAACAGCTGTGAAAACGTTTTCGTAAAGGCACAGGCTAAAGTGGCCATGCTCCAGAATGCAGCCATGATGGAAATGCTTTTTGTACGACTCCAGCGATCAACAAGGATGGAAACAGGAAAAGAAAAAATCAGGATCGACCAGTATACACTGGACATAAGAAGGCCGCACTGGGCATCAGTCAGGCCCATATCCTGCTGTAGAAAGGGAAAAAGGGATACAATAATCATGCGATCCATGTAATCAAACATGTAAAGGGCGAACAGCAGCCAGAAAATAGTCCAGGATTGTTTTTTAGTCATTATTCAGCCTCTTTTTATATTGGCCGTGTTTGCGCACAGCCTCAAACATGGCAATACAATTTTCAGGATTAACCCCCGGATGCAGGGAATTTGATGAACAGATAATCAGGCCGCCTCCCTTTGCCCCGTCGTCAATGGCCTGTATGACAGCCAGCTCAACTTGTTCCGGGGTACCCGTGGGTAGAAGATCCACACAGTCAATATTGCCCAGAAGGCAGATTTTATCACCGCAGTATTCTTTCACTTTTTTTATTTCCATGCCTGCCTGGGGCTCCAAAGGATTTATCCCATCATAACCCGTCTCAATAAGGATGTCCATAAGGGGCCAGAGGTTGCCGTCAGAGTGCCTGACCACTTTTAGGCCTTTTTCATGGGCTTTGTCAACGATCTGCCTGTTATAGTGATTTACAAATGTTTTAAAATGCGCCGGAGATATCATTGGGCTTTTGGTGGATGCAATATCATCCTCAATTACCAGCACATCAAGACCTGCTTCAACCAGCAGGTCAAGCTGGGCAAGATTGAATTCCAGTATCATCTGGGCAATTGCATGGACAAATTCAGGATTATTAATCATATTCATCATAAGATTTGTCATGCCTGTTAAGCGCCAGGAACGAACAAAAATTCCCCGCATAAGCCAGAAGGTTGCTTTTTGTCCCTTAAATCTGTCAATGGCAAGATGAAGAAGTCCTAAGTCCTCTGCCTTAGGTAGGGGGGGCTTGAATGCTTTAAATTCATCAAAGGTTTTTATGGGGTGACCAACAGGGACGGGAATACCGTGTTTTGACAATTTATAGACCACACCAAATCCATCTTTGACATGGAGATCATCCACTCTTGTCTCATGGCCGATTTCAAATGTTGTCATCCCGTCAATGTCAAAATGCTCATGGATCATGAAAAGGGTATCAACAAGCTTGAGTTGATCATTCACATTCATGAGTCTGAAATCCTTTGGTTCAGGAAGACCGTCTGTTAAGTGCTTTCCGATCCCTATTATGGGCGCCTCGTTAATGCCGTGGATATACAGAGGCACGCAATCGGGTTCTTTTACTTCAAGAGCAGTTATGATTCTTTGTTTTCCGTTCATGGTTTGCCTCCATGGTAAGCATAATTTGTCCAGGACTTTTCTTTTATCATAATGCCTTTCAAACTCAATACTACCCTGATATTATAGGCAATGTAAACCTCACTGTTTTAGCAGCAATTTTTTTGTGATTCCTATGAAAATTGCATGCAGATTTAAAAATTTTCAGGTATTTACACTGAATCTGTGATATTTATACAATTTGTATAGCAATATATTTAGGTAGTCTATGAAAAAAATTCTACATCTTCTCTATCAGCCATACAAGTGGCTTGTATATATTCCATTTTTTGGCCTCTCTACTATCATTTTCGGTGCAATTGCCGCCACCCTGGCCTTTCTGATTAATGCCCGGGTGGCAAGTTATATAGGCGGTGCCATATGGGCTCGTCTAAATATCTGGATGGTACCGATATTTGTAACCGTATCTGGAAGAGAAAATATCGATATTAAACAATCTTACGTGGTGATTGCAAATCATCAGAGTGCATTTGATATTTTTGTCTTATATGGTTTCCTTGATATAGATTTTAAATGGGTAATGAAACAAGAACTGAGAAAATTACCCGGTATAGGTATTGGGTGCGAAAAAGTGGGACACATTTTTATTGATCGATCTGATCATGAATCTGCTATAAAAGCACTTCGTACTGCCAAAGAAAAAATAGTCAATGGTACATCAATTATCTTTTTTCCCGAAGGAACCCGCAGTTCCGACGGTATAATCAGGGATTTCAAAAAAGGAGCTTTCAAGATGGCGCTTGATTTGGATCTGCCAATCCTGCCGGTGACAATTATCGGAACAAAGGAGATACTTCCTAATAAAACGCTGAATCTTTTCCCGGGTAAGGCCTTGATGAAGATTCATGAACCGATATCAGTCAAAGATTATTCAGATGAGAATATCAACGAACTCATCAAAAAAGCTCGGGAGATCATGATTAAAGGTATAAGCAAGGAAAAGAATTAGAAACAAAAGCTTAAATGGGGATTTCCAAAATGGTAATTTCTGATTCGGTTTTACTATACCTATCGAATTCTCTCCTTAAAATACTCCATTTCTTCCCTGGACAACCTCCGGGCAGGCACACCACACCATGTCTCGCCTTTCCCTACACGGCTGCCGGGCATAAGGACCGAATGGGCTAAGATAGTAGCGTCCGCACCTACATGGACGTCGCCCATGATCGTTGTGGCAAGCCCTATGGTTGCCCTGGGCCCTATGATTACTGGAGAAATGACAAGATTGCCATGGCCACCATAGTGTGCAAAGATTCGTACGCTGCCGCCAAGGGCCGCATCGTCGCCTATAGTGATATTCTGAGGGTCTGAAATATACTCCGTGTTGATAAAGGCATGCCGTCCAATTTTCATTCCCATAGCTTTGAGGAACCATATGCCAAAGGGTGTCAGGGTTACAAATGGGAGGAAGGTGTAACGAACGAGATAGAACAACCCATTGTGTAGAAACCAGGGCACTGCCCGTAATGAATAGTAGCCCCCTTTGAACGCGTGCACCCGTGTGGGAAGAATCCAGTTGTAAATAGGCACAACTATGAGCAGGGCAAAACCAAAGACAAAAAAGCAGAGTGCCATACCAACGCCCAAAATGATCCAGCCTATGAATGGGGTTAGCGTTTTGCTCCAGATAAATAGTTGGCTGAAAAGCCATAGAGAGGGTGTCAGCGCCAGACCTAACGCCGAGGCGGCGAGCAGGTAGAGAACAAGGACGCAAATGGCGTAAGCTGACCGTGAGAATCTCCGTGTCAGCTTGTCCACAAAGCTTTTGGCTGGAGGGTTCTTGGAATCGTCTTCTGAAAAATATTTTGGCTTTTCGCGGTCGTACATTTTTTGCCTCCAGTGTGTTGCAGTCAGATAGCCACTAAATTGTTATATTGCCCTGATGTGACCTTGCGTTAGTCGCTTGTTTTATAAATTAGATGTACATGCTTTCAATTTCATTTTTATATTTTTCATGGATAATTCTTCTTTTCAACTTCATGGTGGGCGTGAGTTCATCCCCTTCAATAGAAAACTCTTTTTCCAGAATGGTAAATTTTTTAATAGTCTGGGCCCTGGCCAGAGTGGAATTGACAAAATCCACCTGTTTTTGCAGATAATTTTTAAAATGCTCGCAGGCAGCAGCCTGGCCAATATTCTGGGCTGAACTTTTGGCAGCAGTCGCTTCCTGCCTGACTTTTTCAGGATCCAGGGTAAATAAGGCTGTTATATATTTGCGGTTATCGCCAATAACAATAACCTGGCTAACAGCGGGTATGGATTTTAACTTTCCTTCCAATATCTGGGGCGATATATTTTCACCTCCCGAGGTTATGAGCAGTTCTTTTTTCCGATCCGTAATCTTTAAAAATCCGGTTTTGTCAATCTTGCCCACATCCCCTGAATGGAGCCAACCATCAGCATCGATTGTCTCGGCCGTTGCTTCTTTGTTTTTAAAATACCCTTTAAACACATGGCGGCCTCGCATTAAAACCTCTCCATCTTTAGCAATGGATATTTCAGCTCCAGTAAGGGGAGGGCCTGCCCATCCTATTCTATATTTAAAGGGCTGGGGCAGAGACAGGGTTGCCGGGCCTGTGCACTCGCTCATGCCATAAACCTCTGTGACAGGAATACCCAGACTGTGGAAAAATTCCAAAGAATCCATGGATATGGGCGCAGCCGCAGAGAAAAACAATCGGCACCGATCAAATCCCAGCCGTTCCCGAACTTTGGAAAAAACCAATTTGTCGGCCAGGCCGATCATGGACGGATTTGATAAATTTTCCTGTGCAGCATATCCGGCTGCAAGGCCTTTTTTCCTTGCCCAGGCTGCTATTTTTTTCTTTACCCAGGAATTTTGTGCCCCGGCTGCCGTCATTTTAGCTTGAATTTTTTCCCAAACCCTTGGGACGCCGAGAAAGATGGTGGGGCGCACCTGTGTAAGGTTATCCCCCAGTAAATCCAGGCTCTCGGCAAACGAGCTCGTACACCCTGCGATGATGGGAGCATAGAGGCTGACAACCTGCTCAGCAATATGACTCAAGGGAAGATAACTGATTAAATGATCCTTGTGATTAGCTTCAACCATATCCACGACCTGTTGTCCGGTCCATATAATATTATCATGGCTCAGCATAACGCCCTTGGGATTTCCCGTGGTACCGGAGGTGTAAATAAGTGTACAGCAATCATCAGGTTTCTGAACGGCAATCCGATGATCCAATGCCTCATTTGATACTTTTTCCGCAATCTTTGGCAAGTCTTCCCATGAAAATATCCGGTCATCATCATCAGATCCGGTCATCATCACAATGGCTTTTAAATCGGGCAGATTTTCTCTGATCTCTTTTATTTTTGCCAATTGCCCGGCATCTTCCACCACCACAATCTCAGCCTGGCTATGAGCTGCAATATACTGGCATTGTTCCGGGCTGCTTGTGGTATAGATACCGCCTGGAATCGCGCCGGCAAAAATTGCGGCCATATCACTGATAAACCATTGGGGGCAATTATTACCCAGGATATTAATGGTATTGCCTTCCCCCAGGCCAAGGGCCATAAATGCCCGTGCCGTGGTTCTTACCTGATCATAGTATGCCTGCCAGGTAATTTCTTCCCATTTATCATTAATTTTTGTTTTTAATGCAATCTGGTGACTAAATTTATCCACCGTTTTTTTCATCGCCTCTATTACCGTTTGTTTATCCATGGTTTTTCCCCCTATATAGGAATAAAGTCCTTAAAAAAATATAATGATAAAAAACGAGCAAGAAGATCAAAAGGAAACCAGGTCTCAAAATGTAGTTTAATTTTAGATACCTGACTCATATCGACTGTGAGACGGAATGTCAATTAGGAAATAAAGCCCGGGCAAGAAGCTTGCAACATAATTGGAGACACACTTTACAGCAGTTCAAACCCTGGAAAATAATTTTCTGAAATCTGCAAATATAAATTTGTTATATTGAGTTGAATATGGAAAAAAGGATTCTGGTGCTGACCTTGGCTTATATAGATTAATCTGAGTTTAGAGAGTAAAAGGGGATAATACTTTTAATAAGCTCTTCCAAACGGATTTGATAGAAAATTATAAAAAAAGAATATTGTTATTCTATTCGTTTAGAAATATAGTAAATCCGTTTTGAATGTAGTGTGTTATAAAATATAAACCGGATAAAATATAAGGAGGGCATATGGGTCGTTTTGTATTTGTGTTAACCCGGGGACTTGAAGACCCCACAAGGGTAACACGGTCATTTCAACTGGCAAAGGCTGCCAAGGAAAATGGTCATGATGCCAGCATGTTTTTAACGGATGATGCTGTTATGTTGGTGAAGAACGGGATGTTAGACAATGTGGTGGCTCCCACAGGGGATGAGGCTGCGGCTCATTTTCAGTTTTTAATTGAAAATAAGGTACCCATTTATCTTTGAATTCCCTGTGCCCAGGCCCGCCAGGTTGGCGAGGCAGATATTGATCCGTCCATTTCATTTGCAGGGGCTCCAAAATTATTTGAATTATCTGAAAATGCCACGGTCATGACCTTTTAATACTAATTTGGGGGTAAGGTTCTTAAAAAAAGGCCTTACCCAAACTAAACCCAACTTCATTTGCTTCTAACAATGCATAGAATTTGTTCGCAGGGGTATTATCCCATTTTATTTCACCAGAAGAGCATATACTGACTACTATCCTAATTATTATGTATATATTATAGAGTTTAATATGTAAGAATGGCTTCTGATAATGGTTTTGGTTCA
>JACNHV010000303.1 GCA_014383445.1 Candidatus Desulfobacula maris
ACATCTCATTACTCTTTCATTTTTTGTTGTGCCCGCAAGGGCATGGGTGTTAGTAATTAATAGTGCGATAATGGCCTATGCAAAGCATTTTTTTATCGTCTAATTAATTGTTTTTTCAAAGGAGGTGTTTTTGTTTTTTTTGCGCAGTATTTTCATCGTGATGGCCTGGTGCATCATTCTTCCCGGGATTTCCATGGCAGATCGGTTGATTGCAGTGGTTGACGGACAGCAGATAATGGAAAGTGAGCTTGATGAATTTTCCGAAAAGATACCAGGACCCTTTAAACAGGCTTTTAAAAAACAGGCATTAAGTAAAATAATTGACGCAAAAGTTTTTTATAACCTTGGGGTAAAAGACGGGCTGTTGAATTCAGAAATATATAAAAAGAAGCTCGACAAAGCCAGGCAGATAATTGTGACGGATCTTTTTATTGAAAATAGATTAAAATCAAGGATTAAGCTGACCGATAAGGAGATAGAAGACTATTACAATCAGAACAAAGCAAAATTCAATACCGGTGAAAAAATATTGCCGGGACACATTGTTGCCAGGAATAAAGACATTGCTGAGACACTCAGGAAAAAGATAAACAGCGACACATTTGATAAAATAGCTGCCGGTCTTGACAAGAATTCTGCAGATGTCCGTTATTATAAACTGGGCTGGGTGGAAAAGGGCAAAACCAGAATGCCGGCTGAGTTTGAAAATGCGGCGTTTGCTCTGGAAAAAGGTAAAATAAGTCCTGTGGTTCAAACAAAGATAGGATATCATATTATTAAAGTCTTTGATGTAAACCCCGGCCAGGAAAGGAGTTTTGACCAGATGAAAGAAAACATCAAGGCCCGGCTGACCCAGGAAAAATTAAATAGTATAAAGCAGGAGTATATTAATTCTGCAAGAGTTGAGATTTTAGCAAAGGAATATAAATAATTTATAAATTACAAATAATATGGAAGGAGGTGGCATTTTTTCAGTAATATTATTTTGTCTAAATTTTTGTTTAAATATAATAAGAAAGGAGAAATTTGGTTATGAAACTTTATTCAAGGTTATTTTCACAATTTAAGGCGCTTCTGATACTGCTTGCAGGTCTGTTGATTCTGTCCAGCATATCTTTTGCTGGTGAAACGCCTGATCCGGCAGGTAAACTTATCAAATACAAGAGTGCTTCCGTCCAGGCTGTTTCAGGCACACCATCCGGGTTGTGGCATACGACCACCCAGGACGGAAAAACAGGGGCCTGGTACTATGGCATTGATTCCTCCCAGACATTTAATACGGGAAAAACAACTGCTGGCACACTTGATATGACTTTTGATCTGACTTCGGTGACATCTGCTTCCCTGACTCTGGATACGAAATATCAAACAGAAAGCAGCACCTATTACGATGAATTACAAATTATGGTCGGCAATGATATACTGTGGAAGCGGTCTACCAATGAAAGCAAGAATAGCAGTCAAGTTTTTGGATGGGAATCTCTTAACCTTCCTTTGACCACTTATATCGGCTCTCAGATAACCGTTACCTTCAGCTTTAATTCCAAAGATTCCGTTGCCAACAGTTATTTTGGATGGGCTATCCACAATGTTCAGGCGGGTGCTGGAACAAGTTCTGGCGGCTCAACCGGTTCCACTGGCGGTCTTGTGATCAATCAGCTGGATATTGGAAACTTCCCGAATATTAATGCCTATGTCTCGGTCTCAGATGTGAACGGCCAGGCTGTATCCGGGCTGACTAAATCTTCTTTTAAGGTGTTTGAAGACTCAGCATATGTATCGAATTTTACGGTAACTCCCCTTGCGACCAGTAAGCAAGCCCTGAGTCTTGGATTGATGATTGATCAGAGTGGCAGCATGGGCAGCAGCATGAGTACTGCCGTTGATGCAGTCAAGGATTTCATTAATCTGAGCACAGGAGCTCAAGACCAGTTCGGCCTTGTATCCATTGGTTCTTATGAATCAGCCGCAGTAAATCAAGTGCTTACTCTGCAAAAGTTTACCCCGGATAAAACCGCATTGATAAATGGAGTTGACGGTTTGACTGCATCAGGTATGACTCCCTTGTATGACGGTATTGCAAAGGCGCTTGAAATGACTGTCCAGCAGCCCGGGGTAAAAGCCGTGATTGCCTTTACAGACGGGGATGATACCTATAGTAAAACTTATACAGTTGATTCGGTTATTGCTTATGCACAGTCCCTGGGTATCCCGGTTTATACCATTGCAATCGGTAGTATCGGCTCTACTTCTGAAACCATTCTGACAAAAATCGCTAATATGACTGGCGGAACATATACGGAGGCAACCTCTGCAGCTGACCTTAGCAGCATCTATGCCCAGTTGCTGTCAGCCATAAATCAGCAGTATTTAGTCAGTTTCCAGTCACTGGATCCGTCTTTGAGCGTCAATAGTTTGCCCGCGGTTCAGTCAACAGCTGATCAGATCTGCGTGAAAATCGAGGCAACCCTGCCAAGTTTATTGATTGTTTCTGACATTGCCTGTTATGACAAACAGAATATGCCGCCAAATGTTACCCTTGACACATTAACCTCTTCATACCTGCAGAACGGACCTGCTTCCGGCAGTGATATTACCATTGGCGCAATCGTAACTGATCAGGATCTGGATACTATTAATGAGGTCAGCCTGTATTACAGGGCTTATGGATCATCCAGTAATTTTAACAAACTTGCTATGACGGATAGTGGTACGACTTCGACATCTACCTACACCGCTACGATACCCGGGACAGATTTTGGAAGTGCTGGAATTGATTTTTATATTACGGCTTCAGCTGGAATCCATACCAAAACAGTACCTTCCACCGGTTATTACCAGATTATTCCAGGAGCCAGTTATACCGGTTCCACAGGTGGAGGCTTTGCTCAACAGATCTATATTCTTTCTCCAACGAATAATAAAACGATCAGTTTTGGCAGCACAAGCGGCCAGATCACTTTTTCATGGACAAAGATCACTAATGTTGCCAAATATGTCCTGAACCTGGAGTTGAATGATGTCCTGAACGACATGGCCATTCCCGTTCCGTTTGACCTGATCCCGGCTTCTTCAGCAACTTCCGCCAGTCCCTGGGGAACAACCGGCACAACAACTGCTACCCCTGGTTTGACAGAAAGTCTTTTAGGTATGGTTTATGCGATCACTCTTGACCAGGCCACATGGGATGTACTGGCCCTTTATGATATCAAGTGGGGAATCGAAGCCTATGACAGCTCAGGCACTCTGATCGGATCTACTTTTGACTCGGGTGTTGCATCCAAATTTGTCAATAACCTGAAATTTCTGGGCAGCAGTGCCATTGCCATGACAGCGCCATCTCTTGGTGAGGTTCTTTTCCAGACCGATTCTGCACCTACATTTAAATGGGATGCATACCAGGGTGTCAGCTTGTATACAATGATACTTGCCCATACTGGATCACTCGGGTTTGACAGCGTGGTCACCAAAGACAACCTGTCTCTTAACCTGTTCCCCATGGATAATGCGACATGGATATCTATGCCGACGGGTTCATGGTATTGGACTGTTTTAGGATATAATTCTACAGGCAGCATGACACCGAGTAGTTTCAATCTTTTTGATTTTACCGTTCAATAAAAAAGATTGACCACAGGGGGTTGGTTTAAACTCCTGTGAATAGCAATACAAACCCATGGAGTGCAGGCCCTGCCTGCACTCCTTCTTTATTACAAAAAGACTGAATGATATCATTTCGGTTTATAGTTTTAATATTTCTTTTTCTGCTCCTGGGTTTAAAGATAAGGTTTTGGAATAAATCCAGACCTGACACACCTTACCTGGATGCAGCCATCTTTTTCTGGGTTATCCTGATTTTCTTTTTTTTCGATGCTGTTATTGAAAAAAAATACCTGATTCCCGGGGATATACTCCTTAATTTTTATCCGTGGAAAGCCTTAGCCGAAGGTCAGATACCACATAATCCATTGTTATCGGATATTACCGGCTGTGTTTACCCATGGATGGCCGCCATCAAAAAAAGCCTGTTGCAGTTTGATTTCCCGCTGTGGAACCCGTACGCTTATTCAGGCTCTCCCCTTGCCGGAAACCAGGTGTCTGCAGCATTTCACCCTTTTAATCTCCTGCTGTATTTTATGCCGGTCCCGGATGCAGCCACGCTTTTTCCCTTTTTACGCCTTTTTATTGCCGGTATGGGCGGGTTTGCCCTGCTAAAATCATGGAAACTTTCCAGTAGCGCATCGCTCCTGGGCAGTACATTGTTCTGTTTCTGCGGTGTTCATATCTCATGGCTGTCAAATTATCCCGAGATCTCCGTTACCATGCTGATTCCCTGGATTTTTCTGAGTATCGACAAAATTGCATGCCAGGGAAGCATGAAATGGTGGGTGGTCCTGGTTTTATTATCAGTCGTACAGTTTTTAGGGGGCCATTGTGAAACCTCTTTTCATTTATATGCCTGGGCCATTCCTTTTTTCTTTTTCAGTCTGTACAGGGGCAAGACTCAAAACAGTATAGATATGAAGATCATGCTTTCAAGAACAGGCCTTTTTGTGCTTGCCGGTATTTTCAGTCTTGGCATATCTGCATTTCAATTGTTTCCCTTTCTGGAATATCTGCCGCTTTCAACCCGGATGCAGGCCATTTCAGCCATGGATGCCAATTTGTTCCTGGGCCTGGATTTTTTCAAAGTATTTACCACGGTCACAGCAACCCTTTTAACCCCGGACTTTTTCGGCAATCCGGTGGCTGGAAATTACTGGGGGGATTTTAATTTTATTGAGCAGAACACCCATATTACGGTGACAGGGCTTTTCTTTGCTTTGATGGCATTTACCCGGAATAAGAGTGAAAATACAACCAATTCCATAAAGCATTTTTTTCTGTGGGCCGGACTGATTGCTTTTCTGATTGCGGTAAGGACACCGGGCCTGTTTGATTTTATTGTATCTTTTCCCCTTTTTAAGCAGAACAGCAACCACAGGCTGATCATTATTTTTTCATTTGCCTTTTCCATTTTGGCCGCATTTGCAGCCAATGACATACAGGCCTTTGGACTATCCAGCAAAAAAAAGTTTTACATGATTGCAGCAGGTTTTCTGGTGATGGCTTTTTTATTGTCTGGATTTGATGTATCCGCTTTGACCCGGGAACAATTCCAGTATAGATGGGCTCATGTCTGCTATTTTCTTTTATTTTTATCAGCCTGTTTTTTGCTTTTCTATTTTTGCGCCAGACATCGGGTTATCAGACGTCATATACCAATAATGGCCACGGGGCTTGTTCTGATTGAAGTGTTTGTATGGGGAGCAAATTTTAATACCTTTGTAACAAGGGAGAATATTTTCCCTTCTACTCCTTTAACTGATTTTATTCAATCAAGACAAGGTATTTTCAGGGTGGCATCCCCTTCAGGCGTGCTGCCCACAGGCACGGAACAGATGTTTGAATTTGATTCCATAACCGGGCTTGATCCCATGAAATCCCATACCTATGAAAGAATTTATTCGCGGATGACTGGAAAATACAACAGCATCCACACGGGTGCCATCCATTCCTTTGACTCGCCCTGGATCAATTTTTTAAATGTCAGATATGTGGCTGCTCCTCCAGGTACAAAAAAAGAGCAATTAAATAATAAAGATCTGGTTTTGGTCTATCAAGGCCGGGATGGTGTTGTTTTTAAAAATCCAAATGCATTTGAACGGGTCTTCCGTGTGGATAAAATCGTCGCTGCTGCAGACAGTGAACAGGCATTTGAACTGGTACAGCAAAATGAAGATCTGCTGGATCGAATTGCCGTGGTTGAAGGCGATCATAAGGATTTTGATCATCTATTCCAGGACTCTGATACCCATGGCAGCAGGCATCCCAAAATCCTGGAAAAGAAAAATAATTATATGCGGCTTGATTTTAAGGGTTTGCCCCAAGGATTCTATGTGGCAGGCAAACAATATTATCCGGGCTGGAAATTGAAAATTGATGGAAGGCCTGCCAGGGTACTGCGGACAAATTATGCCTTTATGGGTTTTGGGGTGCCTGAGGATACAAATATTGTTGAACTGTATTATGATCCGCTTTCTTTTAAAGCCGGTCTTTGGGTGTCCACGATTTTCAGTGGGTTTTTGTTCCTCTGGATGGGTCTATGGAATAAATTTCGAACAAAGGCATTAAACCACAGGGGATATGACCGGGGAAAAATAGACCTTGATAATTGAGCGGGTAGATGATATCAATTTTTGTTTGTAAAACTGATACTGACAGCCATGCCCTTGAAGGCACAACAAAACATGAAAGATCACCATGAAGAGCATGAAGTCCATGAAGTTTTTTCTTCAATTCCTTCATGTGCTTCATGGTAAAAACTGTTGTTACTCTCATATAAATGAGTGTGGCACATATTTGGAAGATGATCACGAATGAACCAGATTATAGCCCCATTGTTTTCGATCTATCGGCACAGCACGTTGTTAAAAGGATTTGTTGTCAAGGATATCAAAGGACGGTTTGCCGGGACATTTGCCGGGCTTTTCTGGACTTTTCTGGGGCCTATTTCAAGGATTCTGGCCTATTTTTTTGTTTTTTCCATGGTATTGAGAGTGACGGTCACAATTGAAGAAACGGGGACAGATAAATTTGTGATTTTTTTCCTGTGCGGTTTTTTCCCCTGGACCATGTTTGCTGAAAGTCTGAGCAACGCCATTATGATCCTCATCAATGAATCCAGGATTATTACCAAAGTTGTTTTTCCCGTTGAACTTTTACCGGTCAGCGTAGTGATTTCCAATTTTTTGATCAATGGTATCGGTTTTGGATTTTTTCTTGTTTACCTCGGGTTTAAGGGATATTTTAATTCCACCTGGCTTCTGTTACCCCTGTTCTTAATTTTTGAGCTGATGTTTGCTCTTGGCCTGTCTTTTTTTTTATCAGCCATGTGTGTGTTTATCAGGGATCTTGGAGAATTGTTCAGCATCGTCATCATGCTCTGGTTTTTCGGCACCCCCGTGATATATCCGGCCTCAATGGTGCCTGAATCTTTGGCCTTTATTTTCAATTTCAATCCCATGGTCTATGTGGTGGATGTTTTCAGGAGCAGTATCCTGATGGGTCAGGTGAAAATGGGTTCATTAATTGCCCTGGCCGCTTTTTCCCTGGTATCAT
>JACNHV010000253.1 GCA_014383445.1 Candidatus Desulfobacula maris
TCAATGCCCCAGATTTAATTTTTAATTGAGGCGACATCTATCCTGACACAGGGGGCTATCGTGTGAAGTGCTTCAAAAAATGCCAAAAGACGTATCTGAGTTTATTTTTGAACCAGGCAGTTCTTCTGGTTTTGTAAGGTTTCCTCCAAAGTCGTTGATAAATAATATTGTCAAAATTGTTCGAGACAACGGAGGAAAAATTGTCGCTAATGAGGTAACAACAGGTATCGGACGAACCGGTAAATGGTTTGGCTATCAACATTACGAGATCAATCCCGATTTTATCGCTGTTGGTAAAGGAATTGGAAATGGATACCCAGTGAGTATTGCTCTTATCAACGAACCTACTACAAAACAACTTGAGCTAAATCCGTTTCACTATTCCCAATCCCATCAAAATGATCCTTTGGGAGCTTCAATTGTACATGGTGTTATTCAGTGCATTAAAGAAAATAATTTGATATCGAATGCGGAAAGTAATGGTTTGTTACTTCACAAACATCTTGAATCACTTGTTGATAATGAGATTATTATTGAGGTCCGTGGAAGAGGGTTAATGTTTGCTGTTGATATCATAAATGAAATAATTACCAATTCCATTTTTAATGACCTTATCGGAAAGGGATATATAGTGGGGAACCGAGGTTCCTCATTTAGGATTGATCCACCACTTACAATAACAAAAACTGAAATTGAAGGATTTATCAGGGAGTTAACAGAATCTATATCACACATTAAATCTAACACATAACAACAGCATACACGCGGACAGCAATCGCCCTCGAAGTGGGCTTTTCCCAAAGTTCCAATAAAGATTCATCTTTAATCAACTTTCATCAAGGCTGCCGGTGATGCAGACGTTAAAGGTAAAAATGGAAGAAATAATAGGCCAAAAAGGATATCAAAATCACTATTGTGACAATATGCCCACTGAGGGTATCGCGGTTATTTATTCTGATCCATATGAAGTTGGAGAAAAGAAGCAGTGGTGGTTATATATGAACGAAGAAGCAACTGAAGAGGATGTGGAGGAATGTGGGCAGGAACCTTTTAGATGTTCGTTTTTTTAAATATTTTTTAAAACATTATAAAAATAATTTCCCTAACCACGAGGTTTGGACAGCAAAATTGAACAAATTCACATTGACAATACGTAGCCGGATGGATACAATCTGACCATGATTGAAATTCGCAAAACTGGAATTTTTGCTAAATGGATTGATGACTTGTCTGATATTCGTGCTCGTGCAAGGATTTTAATCAGAATTGAGCGTTTAAGAGCCGGTAATCCCGGGGATGTTAAACCGGTGGGTGAAAGCGTTTCTGAAATGCGAATTGATTATGGTCCGGGTTACCGTGTCTATTACAAAAAAACAGGACAAAAAATTGTGGTTCTACTTGCTGGGGGAGATAAGCGGACTCAAAGCAAAGATATAAAAACGGCTCATCGCTTAGCAAAAGAATTATAGGTGTAATCATGGCAAAAATAAAAACCACGCGGTTTGATGTTACTGAGCATCTCCGCAACCCTGAAGAAATGGCTGCATATCTTGAAGCTTGCATTGAAGAAGCAAACGGTGATGCAACATTCATTGCAAAAGCCCTTGGCGATATTGCACGCGCTAAAGGTATGTCTCAAGTTGCACGGGATTCTGGATTATCAAGAGAAAGCCTTTACAAGGCGCTGTCAGGTGAAAGGAATCCAAATTTCGATACTATTCTTAAAGTCATTGCCGCACTTGGCTTAAAGCTCCATGCTGAAGCAGTTCATTCTCATACTGCATAACTCAATCGGGCGACCAGGGTTTATAATCAAAACAATAATTAAAATGAAAGAATCCCTGTAAATGTTAAAGGTAGATGCTAATTTCACACCATGCCCGGTTGATGATGGTGACGAGATCTATCCAAATGGAATTTTTGAATTCAATATCACAAAGATGCTTGAGTATATACAAAAAGATACTGTTAATACCAAAGTATCTATTGAGAGACCGTGATGGAATTTATGGCAAGGTTTTTCAAAACCGAGTTCGGGGTATGGGAATAGAAGAGATAAAAATTGCAGCAAAAAGTCCATGGCAGAATCCTTATTGTGAGCGAATGATCGGGAGTATCAGGAGGGATTGTGTTAACCATCGGGTTGCTTTGAATGTAATCAGATGTCAAGCAATGATCTATGTATAGATCATAACAGCATTATATGGACCATATGTGGATCAAATTTTTCTTGACAGAATAGTTAAAATACACTATCTATGATTCACAGAAAGATCATTAAGCTATCTTATGGTCTATATGAAAATCAAAGGAAAGATGATGCCAAAGTCCATCACAAGAACTTACTCCCGCTATAATCGCGAAGCGACTGCCTTGCTCGGCGCGTTGATCCGTGAAGCGAGGGATGACCGCAAACTCACTGCTCAGGAATTGGCTGATCGCGCAGGTATTTCTAGAGGATTGCTGCAACGTATCGAAAAAGGTAATCTTAAATGTGAAATCGGGGCTGTGTTCGAAGTGGCAACCATTGTTGGTGTCAAGCTGTTTGATGCTGATGAAAACACGCTGACAAAAGACTTGAGTCAAACCAGAGAAAAGTTGGCGCTCTTGCCAAAATCTGTTCGCAAGAAATCCAAACTGGTGCACGATGACTTCTAAAGCAGAGAAAGAAGCCTTTGTCTGGATATGGTTGCCGAACGAAACAGAGCCTGTTGTGGCCGGACGACTTGAAGCTGATAACGGCAATATCATGTTCAACTATGGTAAAAGCTACTTGAATCGTGTCAGTAACAGCAAACCTGCAATTGCAATTTACGAACCCGAATTGCCGCTAAAAGCTGGGTTACTGCCCTTGCCTGAGGGGTTGACCATGCCAGGATGTATCAGGGATGCCGCTCCTGATGCATGGGGCCGACGTGTGATTATTAATAAAAAATTAGGGCTTAAAGGTGCCAACACTGATACGGCCGAGCTGGATGAATTGACCTACTTGCTGGAGTCTGGTTCGGACCGGATCGGTGCGCTTGATTTTCAGCGATCCCCTACAGAATACGTGCCGCGTTCCGTAAATAATGTCACCATGGAAGAATTGATTGAATCTGCAAAACGAGTCGAAGAAGGCGTGCCCCTCACACCGGAGTTGGATCAGGCATTGTTCCATGGTAGTGCTATTGGCGGTGCTCGCCCTAAAGCATTAATTCAAGATCGTGGAAAAAAATATGTGGCCAAGTTTTCATCCAGCACCGATCTGTACAACGTCGTTAAAGCTGAATTCATCGCCATGCGGTTAGCTGAATTGGCCGGGTTGAATGTTGCACCAGTAAAACTTGTCAGGGCGGCTAACAAAGATGTACTTTTAATCGAGCGTTTTGACCGAGTGCCAAAAGGTGACAAGTGGGCACGAAAGGCTATGGTCTCAGCTCTGACTCTGTTTTGTTTGTATGACATGATGGCACGTTACGCCAGTTACGAAACATTAGCTGAAATTATCCGTCATCGTTTTACAAAACCGAAAGGAACTCTGAAAGAACTTTTTTCCAGGCTCATTTTCAATATTCTATGCGGCAATACTGATGATCATGCACGGAATCATGCAGCTTTTTGGGATGGTAAAGCACTGACCCTTACACCTGCCTATGATATCTGTCCGCAAGGCCGTACAGGCAATGAGGCTTCACAGGCCATGCTCATATCTGGTGACAACAATCTGAGCCAACTCAAAACCTGCCTTCAGACAGCGAATAGCTATCTTCTTTCAGAGGAAGAAGCTCAAGAAATTTTCGGTCACCTGACTGCCGTAATCGAACAGCATTGGGATTTCGTCTGTGAAGAAGCAGAGTTGAATGAAGTAGATAAAAACTTTCTTTGGAGACGACAGTTTCTAAACCCTTTTTCGATTGAGTAATAGACATTCCTGTTGAAAAATAAAGAAATCTTGATTCTCGCATTAAAAAAGTCAACAACAAAATGAACCGGATTTCACCGGTTATTTTTGCGTGATAAGATTTCAACTTTTCAGATTGCGCCTTTTCTTAGAACCAAGCTTTTTCAAACAAAATAAGGTTAAGTAGTTTTTTTAAGGTCTTAAAACAAAAAAAATGCTACGGACTACGCCGCAGATTTTCATAAAATAGAGGCTTAACCCCAAATTGTACAATCTTTGGGGAGGATCAGAGGATCAGTAATTAGAACTGTATAAAAAGGGGAAACCATGACCTTTCGATTACGCATCTACAATTTACTGGAAACCAATACCAGATCGGGCAAGCTGGTGAATGGTGCCATTATGTTTCTTATTATCGTGAATATTCTGGCTATCATCCTGGAATCGGTTGATTCTGTAGGTACTGATTATGAAAAGGTGTTCTGGTTATTTGAACTCTTTTCAGTAGCCATATTCACCGTTGAATATGTGCTGCGTGTCTGGTCTTCGGTTGAAAGCCCAGACTACCAAAATAAGTTCACGGGTCGCTTGCGGTTTGTGCTGACACCCATGGCTCTGGTTGATTTCATCGCAATCGTTCCCTTTTATCTCTCCATGTTCTTTGGATTTGATGCACGTTTTTTACGTGTGGTACGATTGCTGAGAATTTTCAAGCTCTCCCGCCACCTGAAAGCACTCGATATTTTGACAACGGTGGTGCGCAACGAAGCGGGGTCACTGGTGGCCGCTATCTTTATTCTTGGCGTAATGGTGGTACTTTCTGCAGGCGGCATTTATGTTGCCGAACGAGGGTCTCAGGTAGAGACTTTCAGCAGCATTCCTGCGGCGATGTGGTGGGCGATCGTCACGCTCTCCACTGTCGGGTATGGCGATGTCGTTCCTGGTTCCGTCGCTGGAAAACTTTTCGGCGTGCTGGTGATGGTTATCGGTGTTGGCATGGCTGCCCTGCCTGCGGGTATCATTGCCTCCGGTTTCTCGAGCGAATTGCAGCGACGGCGCGACACCTTCAAACTCAAAGTGAGCCAGGCGCTTCAAGACGGCGTTATTACAGCCAAAGAGCAGCACGAATTAGAGGAGATAGGCGAGGAGTTGGGCTTGCAAGAAACAGAGACGGAAACACTCCAACAAGTGGCAGCTTTACAGGAAGGAAATGCGAGTATGCAGACACAACAGACCTGCCCGCATTGCGGGAAATCCCTTACTTGCTAACAGGTGTTTCAGTCCAGGTCTCACTTCAGAAGGTGTGTGACGGGCTGCGGGAAACCCTTAAACAGGTTGGTTATCAAAACCAGATGATGCTTAACCTGGGAAATGGGACGGTCAGTTGGCCATTTGCAGTCATCAGACGACAACTGTTTTTGCATGATTGGGCAACTCAAAACTCAACAACGAAAATGCTGGCGTTGCAAGCCGGTGATTTTGGGGGTTGGGTGAAATGTTATACTTTATCAATATCCCCTAACATATTCGTGGGGTAAGGAGATTTTAATGGAAATAAATTGGGCATACTTGAGAAAAGGCTGAAAATCATGTGGAAAAGCACTGGAAGTGCTTGCGTCTGAGAACATCACGATTTTAAAAAGTATCAATGCTAGTAAAGACAAAATCGGTAGGGATAAAGCATGGGAATTGATCAAAACATATAAAACCGTTGTCATAGGAAAAGGGAAAAAATTCCAAGAATTTGAACCAGTGGAAGATAACCGGGAACAGGTTTTGAAAGAGGCAATCGGAAGAAGTGGAAATCTAAGAGCACCTACAATAAAGGTCGGCGACAAATTGATTATCGGGTTTAATGATGACATGTTCGAAAAATTTGTTAAGCAATAGTCCTGCGCACAATGGGTTAAAGAAATGCTTTTACTTTTAAATACGACAAAGACCATGGATTTCAGATCTCCGGTTTTACAGGTCTTATTTTTAAACATCTTAATGCTTCCCGTCTCAGTAAAGATCAGCTTAATTTTGCCACAAAAAATGTTCGTATTTTATCCGGGCTATATGGAATATTAAAGCCTTTTGATTTGATTGAACAATATCGGCTTGAAATGGGCTTCTAAGAGATAATATCAATAATATTAAAAATTACAACCGAAAAAGGATATGCCGTAGGGTTTCAGGGACCCTATGCCCGTGGAGATGTTTGAGGAGAACAAACGTGCCGGGTGATGCTGAAGAGCAATATTAGTTCGCTTCCTGTGAAGGAGATGCCTGAGCTGGAAGGCGCAGGTCATATAAGAATTCAACTGGTGTAAAAAATCATGACTAAACTAACAAAACAAATTCCTGTTTCTTCAATTATCCTTGATGAAGATATTTATCCGAGAAAGGGAATCGATCACAGGCGTGTGGGCATATTTGCCGAAAACATCAGGGACGGGTTTGCCTTTGATCCCATTGAGGTTGCGCCCTGCCCTGACAAGCCCGGGATATACCGTTTGCTGGATGGGGCACACAGATGGAGCGCTTATAAATCAATGGGGGTGGAAGAAGTAAACGCCATCATAAAGGATCTGGAGGGGAATGATCCCCTGCTGTATGCGGCAGCAAAAGCCATTGGGCCAAAACAATTAACTGAAGATGAGGCAAGGGATACTGCCCGGAGGGCATATTCGGGAAACTCACGTCTCAGTTCTGCGGATATCGGAAAGGCTATTGGACGGGCAAGACGAACTGTGGATTCATACATAGCCGATCTTCGTGCTGCAACCCAGATGGGCCTGGACATAAAAATATTCCGCATGAACCGCCTTGGCATCCCTCAAGACAGGATTGCAGAGCGATTGGGGATGATTCAGAGGACAATTCATAACCATTTAGAAAAAATGGCAGCATTGCCAAAACTTCTAAATGCAGATTTATCCCGGGGGTTCACCGTTGCCCAGGTGGCGGAAAAGCACGGCTGGACTGAATCAATGGTCTGGTCTCTGGCCCTGGAAGGCAAAAATGATACTGCCAGATTTAAGGAACTTGTCTGGGGACTTCGGACCTGGGATCAGTGGGAATGGAATGATACAGTCTGTTTCTGCGTGGTTACCCTCTAAATGAATACGCAATCTTGCGTATCATGAATGATTGACAAAAGATGTTTCGTCTTGTAATATGCTTTAAAACGAGACACTAAAGAGAAATGACATGCCAAAACCCTTTATTCCAGAAAAACTGCCGCTTGAAAATATTAACTGGGAAAACCTACTCACCAATATTGTCAAAGCAAA
>JACNHV010000308.1 GCA_014383445.1 Candidatus Desulfobacula maris
GCAAAGGAATTGTCTGCACGGCTGATTACCTTTTCAAAAGGTGGTGATCCGGTTAAGAAAATGATGTCCATCAAAAGCTTACTCAAAAATACTGTTATTTCCGCACTTAGCGGGTCTGACATCAAACCGGAAATTTCCATATCTGATGATATCAGACAAGCAAATATTGATGAAGGTCAGATCAAACAGGTTGTCCGTAATATAGTTGCCAATGCAAAAGAAGCAATGGATGATAATGGACAACTTACGGTATCATGTGAAAATGTTGATATAGCCGAAGAAGGCTACATGACATTAAGCAAGGGCGAATATATTAAAATATCCTTCAAAGATCATGGATGTGGAATATCAAAAGAAAATCTGAAAAAAATATTTGATCCCTATTTTTCAACAAAAGATATGGGGGCTGATAAAGGACAGGGGCTTGGGCTTACAATCTGTTATTCCATAATTAAAAAACACGGGGGGTTGATCAATGTAGAATCTAAACTGGAAACAGGATCGACCTTCTCGATTTATCTGCCAGCTTTCTTGGTCAAAGAACCCGAGCTTCAAAAATCAGAGGAAAAACCTGTAGCACAAAAACCTGTAAAAAAACCTGCCATAGGTACAGGGAAAATTCTTTTAATGGATGATGAAGAAGCAATCAGGACTCTTCTGGGTAGGGTAATTAACAGATTAGGACATGATGTTGAAAGCTGCATTGAGGGCAGAGAGACTGTTGAAATTTATACGAATGCCATGGAATCAAAAGAACCCTTTGATATGGTAATTTTAGATTTAACCAGTAAAATCGGAATGGGAGGCCAAGAGACAATGAGAAGACTTCTTGAAATTGATCCTGATGTTAAAGGGATAATTATCACTGGTTATTCTGATGATCCCGTAGTTGCCAATTTCAGGGCATACGGTTTTTCAGGTTTTGTAATAAAACCTACAACCATGGATGAACTGAGTGAGGTTATAAATGAGGTTCTTTCAAAGGATCAATAAGTTTTGGGTGACACTAAATATGGTATATTGATGGACCGTCAAATCTGGTGATCAGATTATACTATATGAACCAAAACCATTATCAGAAGCCATTCTTACACATTAAACTCTATAATATACTTGACGTAACATATCTCGATATTTCTTATTATATCAATAACTTACATGTTATGCGTCAAACATGGCGTTTTGATGTTAAACATATTGCCTACTTAAAATTAATTGTACCATTATATTGCGTTTTTTCAACATTTTTAATATTCTATTTTTGCCAGCTCGGAGGATAGGGCTCTGCTCCCAAGGAACCTAAAGTAGCCGCATCATTTATTCTCGGCAGGAACCAAACACAGATTGTACTGGGAGGCTCTCCTGGCAAGATTTTTAAGGACGCGTTGGCGGTATTCTTTTTCATAGTATTCTACTCCGACATCTACGTATTGCCTACCGTATTTAAGCATGTTGTAAACGATTTTTGCTATTTTATGAGCAGCGGCAGTGATGGCTTTTGGAGCACCAAGTTTTGATTTCATCCGACGGTAAAATGCACCGAGGGCGCAATCAGCTCGTGATAGTGATTGGGCCGCCATCCGCAAGACCGCTGCAGCTCTATTCGCACTGACTCTTGATTTCCCTGTGATTAAACGACCACCAGTTTTCTTGTTACCCGGACAGAGACACAACCACGAGGCAAAATGTTTTTCAGTAGGCCAAAGGCTAATGTCGATACCAATTTCAGATATGAGTTGTAAAGCGCTGTGTCCACTGATCCCATCAATTGTGGTTAAATCTACCCCACTCATCTTGTATAAGTGGTTGCACATATCAAAGCTTGGTGCATTACTACCCGCTTTGGGTTTTGGTGATGACTGCAATACTCGACCATCGCTCTGATCCTCAAATGTCTTTATGTAATTTTCCAATTTTTGATCTAACGCTCCGAGTAGAGAATGATAGAAACGGTACAACTCTACAGCTTGCTTCAACACAAACAAATGGTCATCCCGCCAGTGGCCTTCCAGAGCAAGAGCAATAGTATGTTCATCTTTTTTACATCTCGGATCTCGGAGTTTGGACAGTTTCTGCGGATCACGTTCTCCTCCTATGATTGCATCTATAATCCGTAGTCCTGTTGCCCCGGTAATATCACTAATGACATGGTGCAATTGAATGTTCATTTGCATCAAGGCTTTCTGCATGTGTAGCACATGTTTTCCGGCGCAATCGACCAGCATTCCTCGCTGCCTCATGTAGCTTCGCAAAATGCAAATGCTTTCGACTGGAACAAAAGAACCCTGCAAGAGGCCATAAGTGTGAAGCTGCTGGATCCATTGGCAATCCAAAACATCAGTCTTACGCCCGGGAACACTTTTCAGCTTACCCGGCTCCACCAGCTTAACTTCGAAGCCTCTATGCTCAAGAATTTCAAAAACCGGAATCCAATAAACTCCAGTTGATTCCATCGCCACTTTTTGAATATTGCATTCATCAAGCCAATCAGCTAATGTTTGGAGATCGGCTGTAAACGTCCCGAAACTGCGTACAATATCTTTATCACGTCCTTGTGGGACCGCTACATAGTGCTCAGTTGCACCTATATCAATTCCAGCGGCGTTTAGATTTACTTTTCCCAGAGATTGGGGTAATTTTGCGGTTTTCACGCGTTGATTTCTCTTCGATGTTTTCCTGGCTTTAAATTGTGAATTTGTCATGATAAACCCTCCTGTCAATAAGTTATTCATTTAAGAATTAGGAAGGTGGGCGTGGGAACTGGAATTTATTAATCTCCCAAACGGGGTCAACGCTTATAGCGAGCCACCAATATCATTGTCAAACAGTCCCAAGACCAGGCTGGGAAACGGGCACTAAGCACCAAGTAGAGATCGGCCTTCTCGACCCACCGTTCAATGTTTTATAACATCCAAATGACAAAATTGGAATAAAGTTCCTCGAAAGCATTTCACCGCGTAGCGGGGTGGGTGGCTGGGAAGCAACCTGAGCGTCGATCTGGTGACTAAAGCATGGGGCCAGTGTGTAATGCGCTGCCCCTTTTTTAACGAACCATGCTTGTGTCCTCAAAGCGTTAAATCCCGGGGTTTGGGGCAGAGCCCCATTATAATCGGCTAAAATTCCTTTTTTATCTTTGGAGCACATATTCCATTGCCTTGTGGTATTCTCGTTGAACCCTTAAATTCGATACTTTGCAATATCGCTGAGTAGTGGTAATTTTGCTATGTCCCAGCAGGTCCTGTATTATCTCAAGATCTGCACCTGCATTTAATAATTGCGTTGCCATCGTATGCCGTAAATGGTGGCAGGATACTTTTATCCTGCTTTTTTTTGAGTAGTACTCAATACGCTTTTGAATGCCCCGAACCGAGATTCCTTTCCCTTTGCATGTCCCTTTTTCAACGAGGAAAAGGCCTTGAGTTCGTAAAGATTTTCTTGCTTTTATATAGGCTATGAGCGCATCATATGTGTCTTTGCTGAAGTAAACGATACGTCCCTTTGACCCTTTCCCTTTGAATATTAAAATCTGGCCTCTTTTCAAATCAATCGCGCTTAAGGTAAGATCAGCAACTTCTTCCACCCTTAATCCACAACGCAGCATCAACCTAAAAATAGCCCGATCCCGAATGGATTTAATAAATTTGAATATTTCTTGAGCTTGCTCATCTCTCAGGTGCTTTGGTAAAGGTCTGCTCAAACGCAGACAATAACCTTTTTTAACCGGATTGCTGTTAACTGCTTTTTCTTCATTTTGAAGATAATTGTAAAAACCACGTATGCTATCCAGATTATTATTGATTGTTTTTGGTCTAAGTCTCTTATCCAAAAGAGAATCTATATACGCTTGTATATTCTGATTGGTCACCTCTTCAATGGGAAGATCAATCCAAATGGCAAAGTTTTTCAGAGAATTCATGTAATTTTTAATAGTTCCTTTGGCGCAGTTCTTTCTCTTTAAAAAGCGCCTATAATTAATTATCGAATCTGTAATGTCCATCTATTTCTCCCCTTTCAATTATTTCCATTGCTTTGAAATACTCGTTTTTCCTGGTATTGTCCGTCAGCCTGGCATAACGCCTTGTCATTTCAATATTCTGATGTCCCAAGAGAACTTGCAGGCATTCGAGCCGCATTCCAGCATTTAGCAACTCACTGGCATATGTGTGCCTCAGACAATGCAATGTATACCCTTTATGAGATAACCCTGCTTTTTGCATATATTTAATAAACAGAAGTCTGGCCATGGGATACGATAGCTTTTCACGATTCCCACTGCCAGGAAAAATGTATTCTTTACCGGGCAACCTTTCTTTCAACCAGACCTTTAAAGCGGAACAGGCATCATCACCCATGTACACTATTCGACCCTCATAATTTTTATAAGCCTGGGGGATCTCAATTTTTTTTTCTCGAAAGTTAATATCTATGATTTTTGTTCCCAGTAACTCTCCTATCCTCATGCCCGTTCTTAAAAGAACCAGGATTAATGCTCGTTCCCGGGCAGTATTTATAACAGATAGAAAAAGCTTGATATCGTCCGGATCAATCGCTTTTGGAAGTAAATCCGGCATTTTTAATTTAAATTTATTTTTCATGATATCTGAACTGATCACATCTTTTTCAGCCAGAAATCCAAAAATCGCATACAGACTTCTTAAGTATCCATTAATAGAAGATGCCATCAAATTATCATCTTGCAAATATTCGATGAATGCACCTAAATGTCCTCTATCAACAAATTCAAGCCTGCTTACGCCCAACGATTTGAAAAACAGAAAAAATCTATTAAGAGCATGAAAATATTGTACCAAAGAGCCTATACTGAGATTACGTCTAACTAAAGACTGAAAAAACTCTGATATATGTTCAATCATTGGCCACTGCAGGCCATTGCCATCAAGTATTCTTAGATACTGATCAACCTTAAGTTTTTTAAAAGGTGTCTGATTTTGATAGCGAGTATTTTCCCGAAAAGGAACATATTCATAATTTGTTTGGTGAGACATTAAGGCAGGGTTCATATCGACCTCCATTTCTATTTTTTGTTGAAATATCAAGTAGATAATCGCCTATGACCATTCAAAGGTCAATTATGATTTTGTTACGTCAAGTAATATATAAAAATCCATTTTAACAAAATCATCCATTCATTTTTAGGATATTCAAATTGACTGAGCACTACTGGCTTTGTGCTGGATTCAAGCTTAATTATCCCTGTCGGGAGACTTATGATCCCCGAATTCTTTTTGATATCAAAAATATCCGAAACTGAAATGTCACCAGAAATCAATTCTGGTCAATGAAAGTAGTATTAACTTTTGAATCAGCTGAAAAAACGAATTCTGGAAGATAAACTTATGGATCTATCATTTGCAACGAAACAGATGGAAAAGTTTATTAATAATTTCATACTCAATTAATTATATAGTATTTGCGCAATACTGGGGTCAGATGGTATGTAAGCTTTCGTTTCAAAAGCAAGAGAAAACACAAAGGATACAAAGAAAAATAACTGATTAAAAATCTATGATTGTGAACAATATGACTTTTTTTACACTCGCCAAATACAAAGAGATCCTCAGAATAAGCCTGCCCCTTGTACTGAGCATGGGCGCCACAACCTTGATGGAGTTTACCGATAGGATTTTTTTAGGCCGGTATTCGCTGGACGCCCTGGCTGCATCCATGCCCGCAGGCATAACTTCCTTTTTGTTCACCTCTTTTTTCATAGGCACGGCAGGTTATGTAAATGTGTTCATTGCCCAGTATACAGGTGCAAATGACAGAAAAGGCGTGGGCGCATCCCTGTGGCAGGGGATCTATTTCTCAATTTTCGGTGCTATTGCCATGGCACTTATAGCGCTTACCGCTGTCAGGCTTTTTGCGTTTATAGACCATGTACCCGAGGTTCAAAAACTTGAAGTGACTTATTTTCGTATCCTTTGCTATGGCACAGGGGCCAGCATTCTGGGAACCACCCTTTCCTGTTTTTATTCAGGAAGAGGACTGACCAGAAATGTTATGCTGGTCCATATCATTGGCACCCTTTTTAACATTCCTTTGGATTATGCAGTCATAAACGGGGTCTGGGGGTTTCCTGAACTTGGTATTCAAGGGGCGGCCCTTGCAACGGTGATGTCGTGGGTACTTATTGCATCTATTTTTATGGGTTTAATTTTCAATAAAAAATATAATAAACGATATGGGGTATGGGATATCAGACAATTTAACCCGGCGCTGTTCAAGCGGCTGATGAAATTCGGGATACCCGGAGGGGTTCAATTTTTTCTTGATATTCTTGCCTTTACTTTTTTTATCCTCATTGTGGGGAGGCTGGGAAAACAGGAACTGGCTGTCACCAACCTGGTCATGTCCATCAATGCTCTTTCCTATATGCCGATGTTTGGTTTTTCCATGGGGGTTTCCACCCTGGTGGGGCAGGCCATGGGAGGCGGGAAACCCAATCTGGCGGTTATTGCCGCCAACTCCACGGCCCACATTGCATTGTCCTATGTGTTCGGCCTGGTTCTGCTGTTTGTCTTTTTCCCCATACCACTGATCAAGATGTTCCTGCCGGCTGATATGCCACCGGCAGAACTGAAATTCATCATAGACAGGGGAATCATCCTTTTAAGATTTGTGGCGGCCTATCTTTTCTTTGATTCCATTAATATTATTTATATGGGTGTTCTAAAGGGCGCCGGAGATTCCAGGTTTATCATGTGGAGCATGGGTATTGCCTCTGTTCTCTTTTTATTTATACCGGTATGGGTGGGCATCACCAACTTTGGTATGGGGCTTTATTTTTCATGGACCTGCATCACCATTTATTTGTTTATGCTCTGCCTGATTATATTTACAAGGTTCTACAAGGGAAAATGGAAAACTATAAGGATAATTAAACAAAAAAGTGAAATCTAAAATAAGATTTATAGTACTGTCCATCCCAGATTACACGCTAAAATAAAAACAAAAATATCATGCCTGAAAATTTAAGGTCAGCAGTCAAGTATAATTATCCCATGGATGAATTTTTATTAACCAGATTTGTTCAGAGTACCAAGACAATACATTATCAAAATTTTAATGGGGCCCCAATCCACCATCAAAAAAAATAAAAAACCTCGTTGCGCTTGATGGCTCAAGC
>JACNHV010000139.1 GCA_014383445.1 Candidatus Desulfobacula maris
TGATTTCCCTAAATCTTTGCCCAGAATGAACCGTTTGTGTTTTTTAATAATCCCATTGGGTTCTATATCCAAAACACTTTTGTCTAGATTTTGAGGATTTTTTTCCTGATAAATGAATCCGTGATCTGCTGTGACAATCACCCGTGTGCCGTTCAAACTGTTGATGATAAATCCCACAAGGGCTGTCAATTCATCAATGGTTGTCCTTACCGCTTCAAATGTCTTGTCCTCTGATACGGCTTTGTCCCCAATAGCATCAATCTGGTCATGATAGATATAAATCACCCGGTGGGGTTTAACAAAATCCCGGCCTTTATCTTTGCTCATGGCAGATAGATCAGATGCTTTAATCGCCGTTCCTTCAACATCATTTAGAATGGCAGCACGCTGCTCAAAAGAAGCGGTGGGTTTACCGTCCAGCAGTGGGCTTGTGGAACCTTCTTTAAAGGTCAATGTTTTATAGGGTAACAGCGATGCCATGCCCAGAGCTGTATACCCCGGTAAGATACCAAGCATGGGTTCAATTTCAGCCTTTAGCCGATACTTTCCATTGATCCGATCCGCCATCTCTTTTCCGGCTTCATAACGGAAGGCGTCGCTGACAATAACAAAAATCCTGTTTCTATCTGATTGAACATACCCTGGTTTTATTTTTTCTTTAAAAAAATTATACTGGTTGCAGATGTGAGGTAGGTGCCAATGATTTATCAGTCCCTGATCGGTTTCTAAAAAATCACCCCAGTTCATTGAAAGCTGATCCATAAACCAGTTGCTGTAACAATCTTCCACGCTGGAACGAAGCTGTTTTAAGACATCCCATCCAGCCTGTTCTGTCTTGTTGGCAAGTTCGTTAAATCTTCTGTAGAACTGATCAAAGAGAAAAAGTTCTTGAGTATAGGCATTAAACATTTCCTCAGCAGATTTATAATTAAACCCAGCATCATGTTTTGTTCTTAGTTTAAAGAGTTGGATTGCTGTTTCCAGGGCTTGATAAGCTGATTTATAAAGATTTTCCTTTATGTCATCATTAAAAGAAATTGTTGTCCAATACCCGTCCAGCCTCTTTTTAATTGCTTCCTGGATTGTTGAAAAATCTTTGTCAACATAGTCCATGATCTCGTCCCTGAAGGAGCTGATAATTCTTCGTTCTACGTTTTCAAATGTCATCACGTTCAGAAGGTCTTCAATCTCAAGTATCGAAAGAATCTGATCTATGTTCAGCTTTTTTGCGACAAGCCTTGAAACCTGGTTAAAATTCTTACAATGAATGGTGTGGGTCTGCCACTGGTTAAGAAAAACAGATGCATTCACCACCTTTGATGAACCCGCCATCCTGAAATGTTCAAGAGAAACCGGAAGATCATTTTTAAAATGATTTGAAAAATCCGTTACAAAAATTTTAATCAACAGGTCCATCAAGTTTGGTGAAGATTCATTCACATAGCCAAACGTCTGCACCATAAGCTTCCAGAATGATGCATCAAGCTCCAGCGTAACAATATCCTTCCAGGGTTTTGATTCCCCTTCAGGGTCAAATTTGCCGTTTTTGCAAAAGGATTCTGCAAGTTTCATGAGAATGGCAAAGGGCTCAGGCTGATCCGCTCTTGTTAAAACCGTGATCATTTTAAAATCGATAACATCTTCCCTGTCGCCGGGTTCAACCCATTTTTTAAGCCGGTCCAGTCTGTCCTGATTTCTGAAAAATGCTTTGCGTTCTTTGATAAAAGGCCGCATGCTTTGGTTTTCCAGACCCAATTCCTTAATCAGGATGGATGCTTTATCTGCATGGAAAAGATAAGAGTATAATTTTATATCAAAGTGCCAGTCTTTTTCCGGGGCTGGTTCATAGTATGGTGCGTAAAGAAGGTATTTGACTTTGTTGTCCTGGGTTTCAAGCTTGATTTTTAAATCCAGGGCGCCTATCTCATCAAGACGCAATAAAATGACATCATTAACTTGGACTGAAGATAAGCTCTCCTCAAACTCTTTTTCCCCGTCATACCAGAAAACAATCCGCTTTTTCTCTTCTTTGAATATCCGTGTCAGGGTCTGGTTTATCTGTTTTATATCCATTGTATTTTTAAAAATTACGATTTAGCTTCGAATGCCTTTTTAAATGAAACTAACTCCTCAATTTCTCCTTTTTTCATAAGACCTTTGTTTTCAATCTCTTTCAGAAAATCATTATCTTTAAAATCATCGAATGTCAGATCATAAAAGTTCTCTTTTATTGAAACTTTACTCAGGATTTCCTGTGGGTTTGGATATTTTATTGAATTCAAAATCCCCGAAATGATGTCCTCAATTTTTGTTTTAAAAAGATTTGGCTGATAATCTTTAATTGCTTCTGGGGGGTTGGATGTTAAAAAGGTTTTTAATTCAGCTCCAATCTTTTGTTTTGAAGCTAATATTTCAGCATCCAGATTTTCAGATATGGATTTATTAAGGGTTTCAATTTTAGCTTTCAAAGCAGCCAATTTTGTTTTAAATTCTTCTTTTTGATTTATTTTAATCAAACTCTTTTTACGAGATGTTATAGGAACGCAATACTCTTTCCTTAATTCAATTATCTCATCCTTAAGGTTAAAAAATGCGGTGAATTTGTCATTTTTTTCTATATTGTCAAACAACCTCATTTTTGTTTCTAACACCTGTTTTATTTCTTCATCCTTGAATGGCATTGCTTTCGGAGGTATTTTGATTTTTTTTATATGCAAATTCGCACCTTCAAAGATCATTTCAATAAATTGAAATTTAGTTGTATATGTTTTAATTTGCCGTTGCAGATCTGGATGGGTTGGAGGATTTTCTTTTAGTTTTTCTTTTACAGCTTCAAGCTTTTGTTCATCAATCGGGGTAACTTTTATTGTATTTTTAGGTTCTTCAAGATCATCAATCGTTTCTTCAAAAAATTTAATATACACTTCTGCTGCATGTGTAACTTTTTGCTTTATTTTCTTTGTTTGATCTTGTGGCTTCTCTGCTGGAGCAGGGAAAAAATATTCAATTAAATGCACCTGGGTCAAAGGGTCCATCTTTACAGCATTACTGCCGATATCATCATAGGCAAATATTCTGCTTTCAGGAAAAATAAAATAACCTTCTTCATCACATATAATAAAGGAAATTTTATTTTTAGAGCATTCAAAAATAGTCACTCCATTTCTTTTCAATCTATCAACGGCATCAATGCTTCCATACCCATTTCTAAAATTATTCTCTGATACATCAATGGTTACACGGATATCCTTAACATTGGATTTTGCAGACACTAAACTCTCTGCAAATTCATCATGGATATTCGGAAGAGACACATAAATCCTTTGTTTGGCTTTATTTATTAGCTCATGGAAACTATGTGGGCCAATTGCTTTGATGAATTTTGAAGTCATTAATCTATCCTATTTTTATTATTTTCCAGTGATCGCTTTCTTTTCTGCCAGCAGATTCCCAAATTTTTCATAATTGACCTTAACCCCATCATCCAGATCAAGTGAAATTCTCATGTCCGCATAATGTCGCAGTTCATCATCAAAAGATTGTAGTTCCACCTGTTTTTTCTTTAAGACATCAATCTGTTTTTGGATCTTTTTCTGGGATGATGCATTTGTGGCAGAATCTTTTTCATGATCAAGGAATTCAATTCGGGCACTTATATTGCCCTGAAGCGGGGTTACATAGCTGGACCGCATCCTTGACAATGTGGATTCGTTATACCGATGCAGATAGACCAGACATTCAAATGCTTTTTGCTTGCCACTTGAAAACAGCCAGTATATGGGTCTTTTTTTGTATGTTTTCATGTGGTCTTTAAAAAATATAGTGCTGAAATATCTTCGGATTGTATCTTCAGGTGACTCGTTGGCTTTGGGGTTAAGGTTGTCTGCAATGAATTCTAAGTTTCCATCAAAGGTTTCTGGCGGAAACGCAATTTTAACAAATTCAACAAATTTCTTTGTCGCATCATCTTTAAACCAGTCTATATCCATGATTGGTATGATGCCATCATCATCGGCAGGGAAGATTTTGTATTTTAAAGGATCAAAGTCAATATTGCCGCTATGGGCATAGATTAAACCGGGGTGGTCCAAACTGTATCTTCCCATCATGCAGCCGATGGCATAAGAGATGAGTTCTTTGATGGTATCGGTGCGCTGGAGAATTTCATATTCTTTCTCTGTTTTGTTTTTCCCATAGCGATAATGGGGATTGCAGGTGAGGGTGATTTCATGAAGGGGAACATCCGGGGTCAGTTCATCCTGGAGCCCATAGGCCTCGATGAAGATGCGATTGTTTTCTTCTTCGAGCTGTTGCATTTCCAACGTCATTTCCTGCCAATAGGTGCGGAGCTTCTGGTAGGAGGCCATCAGAGTTGATTTACGGTAATCGGGATTCAGCAGCGGCAGGCCAGTAAAGTCCCAAGAGGTTTCAAAGGCATTCCAATCTTCCTTACTCACATCAATACACCTGTCTGTATTTTTAATAACCATCTTCGGAATAATTTCATCAGGAAACGGCAATGCAAAGACATCATTGACAGTTGTATTTAGTGTTGGGTTTATCGCTTTAAGATAATAGTATGAAATAGGAGAATTTAAAAATGCTAAGGCCTTTTTGTCACACTGAAACTTCTCATTGAAGATCGTTGGCGAGCCGGAGCTATATTGAGAGTATGTAGGCTTTATCCTGAAACTGTTAATTGCTGATGTGATTAAAGACCATGTAATGCCTTCTTTATTCCAATATTTAGGATTACATAAACCTCCCTGAGAATCATAGAAGGATATAGCTTTGTCTGACCAATCAACATGTTGCAGCTCGTTACCAGCATATTTTCTAAAATCACCACCATTAGCATAGCTTATCCACCGTTCATTATGGCAACGTACTTCCCAAAAAAAACGAAGGTACTTTCCGTTGTCATGGGTCTTATTACGACCACCTGAAACGAATGAATCACCTATCTTTTCCCCTTCAAAAAGGTGTGTACTCTTTATCCAATACGCAATCGGGCTTCCGGGTATTTTTTTAAAATCTTCAGCAGAAGCCCGAAAAAAATATTTTTCTGCACCTTCTTTGGCGGGCAGAGCAGTATTTAAAGCAGAGGGGGTTTCTGAGTCTTTATTCATCGGCGTTTCCTGTTGGTAAAGTCTTCCGTTGAGGTGCAATTTCAAATCCATCCGGCACTGGTTTAAACGGTTTCATGGGAGAGCGGTGATTGCTCTGAAAAGCACGGAGTGCCTGGATATCGATTTCTCCGGTAACAAAATAATCTTCAATGCCACCTTTTATTCGGACGATATCCCGCTTCCAGCCGTCTTTATACGGCGCACGGATACGACTGTCGCCAAACTGACGGTGATTACACTGGATAATATAGGCATGAATATCTAATGCTGCGGATTCCACCAATGCGTTAAAGGTATCGGTGTCCTGATTCCACTCCGGGACAAACAAGGCATCCACTTTGCCACGCAATGCGGTTCGATAGGCAATATTAGTCAGTTCGCTGCAAACGAGCATGCCGAACTGAAAACCGCCATGACAGATCAACGGTGGGAATGGCCAAGGCTTCAACTGAGGCTTAAGTATTTTGCCGTTGACCTGCTCCAGTTCCTGTGCCTCATGAGGTGCGGGATGCTGCTTGTCCTGTCGATAGATCATTGTTTGAGAAAATCCTAAAGCATCATGTGAAAGAGCAGCCCATACCTGGTTATGAATTTTTTTCTTCGAACCGTGAAGGTATTCAATACCGCAGATCAGAGAAATCCCGCTGGTCTGCAGTTTTCCTGCAATAGCCAGAAACCAGTTTGCCGGTATGGACAGTTCCGGCAAAATCAGATAATCAGGGCGTTTGTGAGTGCTGATAACAGTATTAAGCAGTCGGGTTAACCGGTTCAGCCTGTGATGGTCAGGGTCCTGTCTCCTTTTAACCGAGGCCACCCAACTCCCATCCCTGGTTTTCCAACTGGTAACAGCGATGCGAATGACTTTTCCCTTCTCCCTGTTGAGACAGACTTCAATGGGTGAGCCCTGCTTGTCCCCTTTAGAAGGCAACGAATTCTCTGGCTTGAATCCCCTAAGGGCCAGAAGGCATGCCGAAATCTCTTCACGCCCTTTAGAAGAGAAAGGATCAAGATGTAGAAGGTAGAGGTCATGAATACCCAAGGGCCGGGTTGGGAAAAGGAGCCCGGATGGTAATTTCTCACCGACCGGCAGTCGGCCAAGGCGAGAAACCACTGAGCACCCTTTAATAATACAAGGTTGCAATAGGTGGCCAATCTTTTGGGTATCAAAATTTGCCAGATTTTTTTTGGCAATGGCATGACGGTATGAACCCGATATGGTGGGGGGGATTAAATACTGCTTCAAGGGGTGGTGCGCCAGATCCTTTTTTAAATAATTCAGGTGTTGTGCCTTAATCTTGCTGATTTCCTGTGGTTCATAAATCGGCTGGGCTTTGGAAAAAGAATCGCACCACAGTTTTTTTGAATTTTTTGATAGGCGCAACGGAAAAGAGGACTCAACTGCTTCCTGTACCATGATTCTGATATTTTTTTCAAAACCATCAAGGACCTGATCCGAGGTTTTCCCTACGTCTGAATCTGCTTCCTTGATGGAATTTTTGCAATCCTTTAATTGCACGATTATTTTATTCAGCCCTTCGAGTATCTGCCGAAAATGATCAAAATCAGCACAACTGATGGATAAGGTCAGAACACGCGGGAGGTAGTTGAAAAAATCAAAAAAAGTCGGAAGCACCAGAATATAGCGTGTAAAAGCATTGAGAAATGCATGGCGCTGTATTTTCCAGGTATCTGGGGGCAATGCACGGGAATAGGCTTCAATATCCCTAAGTTTCAGTGCAAAACCGGCACGGCGGACAGAGACCTTATCCGCCTTTCTGAGGCTGTCAGAGGAGAGCCCATCTTTCTGGATTGCAGTTAACAGCATGGATTCAAGGCGGGTGGAGTCACTGGGAAGATCCGGGGGGGATCGCCATTCACTGGACCGCGCCTGAAACTCGTGACGGGTGGGAGATAGAGCGGAATGACCGCCCATAACGGGAAGCAGGAAGAATTTCGGTTTTTCCTTGGGAAAGTGACATCACTGTT
>JACNHV010000384.1 GCA_014383445.1 Candidatus Desulfobacula maris
AGATTCCACAGGTTAAAATTGCAACGACTACCAATTCACAGTTCCGGGACGTGCTGCGATTGAATATTGAGTCAGGCTTTCAAATTGAGGTTCCCGATGGGTTTTCCCAAACCACTCTTTTGCTAAAGAGTTTGACACAAAAGAACAGAATTATAAATCTGAAATCAAAATTCTTAATGAGCAGATCAAAAGTTTGAGGGATAAACTTTTCTTCAAGCTGACTTGAAGTTTCATTACATCAAGACACAGGGGTTTACCAACCTGATCATGGATCAGTTTGAGTTTTATAAAAGCAAAATAAATGTTACAGGCACAGCAGATATTATAACAAAATATATCCTCCTGACCTGTAGATTCTTTGCCCAGAGTGTTGTACAGAAACAAAGACTTCTGGATTTTTCCTTTCATCTTGAAACAGGAGCCCTGGTTTCAGGTCATAAAAAGATCAATGTTTCAATGATGTACAACCCTGTGACAAAACAGATGGATCCCATGGTGTGCCAATTTATTCCCCAAGCCATAATTTGACCGGCAAAATACCGCTGGACATATTGTTAATTGAATTGACAATATGTCCAAAAAAATTGTATTAGAATACAGAACAATTAAAAATTAATCTGGAGTATCCCATGGCACTCATCAAACGAAACATATCTGAAAAGGTTCTTACATATGCAAGCCAATACCCTGTTGTGACAATAACAGGGCCGAGGCAGTCCGGCAAAACAACACTCAGTAAAATGATCTTTCCTCAAAAAGCATATATATCCCTTGAAGATGTTGATGAGCGATTGTTTGCCAAAGAAGATCCAAGAGGGTTTTTAAATCGTTTTCCAAAAGGAGCAATCATTGATGAAATTCAACGGGAGCCGGAGTTGATTTCATATATCCAGACTATTGTGGATCAGCAGAACATAGAAGGTTTGTTTATTTTAACAGGCAGTCAGCAGTTTGATCTGATGCAGACTATTTCTCAGTCCCTTGCCGGCCGTAGTGCCATTGTCAGGCTGCTGCCCTTTTCCTATGATGAGGCGTATGGAAATGACAGGGATCAAAGCAAGATGGATGCGGTTTTATTAAAAGGCTTTTATCCGAGGATATTTGATAAAAATCTTGATCCCACTGAAGCGATGCAGTTTTATGTCAATACCTATGTGGAAAGAGATCTTCGAAGACTCATCAATGTAAAGGATCTGACAAAATTTGAAATTTTCCTGAAACTCTGTGCCGGAAGAACAGGACAGATTTTAAATCTTTCATCTCTGGGCAATGACTGCGGGATAAATCATAATACTGCGAAAGCGTGGATTTCTGTACTTGAAGCAAGTTTTATTATCAAACTTCTCAAACCATTCTATAAAAATTTTAACAAACGTCTGATAAAAGCCCCTAAACTTTATTTTCTGGATACGGGGCTTGTCTCATTCCTTCTTGGCATTACCCAGGCAGATCAAATTTTTTCCCACCCTTTGAAGGGTGCTCTGTTTGAAACCTATGTGTATTCTGAACTATTAAAATCACGGTATAACAAAGGAAAAACTGAGAATCTTTATTTTTACCGCGACAGCAAGGGAAATGAGGTGGATATTATCTGTGATAATGGAAATACGGTTTCCCAGATTGAAATCAAAGCAGGGCAAACTATTACTTTGGATCATTTTAAAGGATTACATTATTTTTCTAAACTCTGTGATATGCCTTTGGAATCCTATTTGATTTATGGCGGGGATAAAACCTATTTTCGGAACAATGTTCAAGTCATTGGATGGCAAGGTATTTCCGGAATATAGGAGGAATTACAGAAAAGAAATCCTTCTGGTTTCAGGACTTTTTAAGGATAAGCCCGTAATTCTGGGGACAGTTTATTTAATTATTGTCATATTGGAAATTCTGGGGACAGTTCATATTGGAAACAGTATAACAAACTTCTTTCTATGCAGCATTGATAAAGATTTTTCTGGCGGATGGCACTTTTAAGCGTTCCAACGGCAAGGGCTTTATGTTTTGGGATCACACAGCCCTTTTCATTTTTAAGTTTATGAAGATTTGGTTTAATAATATTATTTTTTAAGGTATGACAGATCAGTAAAAAAAAAATTGATGATATGCAAAAAAAATATAAATGTTTGGAGGCTCGATGGAATCAATTACGTTTGCAAACAGGGTTGCCATCGTAACAGGTGCAGGAGAAGGGATTGGAAGAGAATATGCCGTGGATCTTGCAAAAAGAGGAGCCCGGGTTGTGGTCAATGATATCGGCTATGGGCTGGATCAGGGCAGGACAGCAGACAAGGTTGTGGATGAAATAAAAAAAGCCGGTGGAAAGGCTGTTGCCAGCTTTGATTCCGTGGCCACCATGCAAGGCGGCCAGAATATCGTTGACACGGCCATGGACCATTTCGGCAGGGTGGATATCCTGATTAACAATGCCGGAATACTGCGGGACCGGACATTTATGAAGATGACGGAAAAAGACTGGGATGAGGTCATTGCCGTTCATTTAAAAGGTGCTTTTTGTGTGACCCAGCCAGCCGTAAAAATTATGAAGGAGAATGGATATGGTCGAATTGTATTTACAGCTTCTTCATCAGGTATGTATGGAAATTTTGGTCAGTCAAATTATGGGGCGGCCAAAATGGGGGTTATCGGCATCATGAACACCTTAAAGCTTGAAACAGCCAAGTATAATATTAAAATCAATACAGTGGCTCCCAATGCTGCAACCGGCATGACCAGGGGAGTTTTCCCCGATGAAGTGACCAAAAGAATACGCCCTGAATTCAACACGCCCATTGTGACCTTTCTGTGTTCTGAAGAAAACCGGGAATCCGGGATGATTTTTACCATGAGTGCAGGATGGTTTGCCCGTTCAGCAATGGTTTCCGGCAAAGGCATCTGCATTGGCGACACAAAAAGGGTGATAAAAGCGGAAGAGATCAGGGACCGGTTTGATCAGATTAAAAACCTTGATAATGCACTTGCCTATGATCATTGCGGCCAGATTTACAGCCTGGGGAGACCCCTGACCGGCAGATAAGGGCAAAAATTCATTTATTTGCTTAAATTATATATTTAACATGGTTTTCGGCATCCGCACGGCGACCACTTTTCCCGTTGCACAGATTTTATTTTCCGCGAGAACGGTTGCTTCGACAACCACTTTTTTTTCTTTTATTTCAACAACCTTGCCTCGGATTTCAAGTTCCACACCCAAAGGGGTTGGTGCAAGAAAATCCACTTTTAAGGATGCAGTGACATACCGCAGGGCAGGTTCTGTATCCATATCCCTGCCTTCTTCCCGGTATTTTGCAGCAGCAGCAGTTCCCGTGCAATGACAGTCAATAAGAGAGGCGATTAATCCGCCATAGGCAAATCCTGGTATGGCAATATATTTTTCATTGGGAATGAGTTTTGCAACACTTTCCTGACCATCCCAATAACTTTTAATCTGTAATCCGTGTTCATTAAGTCTTCCGCATCCATAGCAATGACTTAAATCCTCTGGATAATACTCTTGAAATGCTTTCATTTTTTATTTCTCCATATAAAAATAAGGTTGATTTTCATTATGCCATTTGCAAAAACCTGGGCAATCTCTTTTCTGGCAGCAACAGCTGAAAATGGATGACGGTTTCCAAAGGATTTGTTTATGACAACAATATCAGGAATTTTGATTAAATAATTTTTATTTTTCATCTGCCGGGTTATTATAAAGGTGAACATCCTGTTGAGGATAGGGAATATGGATGCCCTCTTCATCAAAGGTAATTTTTATTTTTTCTATTAAATCATAATAGACATCCCAGTATTCAGAAGTTTTTACCCAGGGCCTGACAACAAAATTCACACTGCTGTCGGCAAGCTCAGACACAGCAATTTTAGTTTTCGGGGTATCCAGGATCCTTTTGTCTTCCTGGATAATTCTGTTAAGAACCTCTTTTGTTTTTTTAATATCATCATCATAACTGATACCGATCACAAGGTCCACTCTCCGGGTGTCATTGGTCGTGACATTGGTGATGACATTGTTGGTGATTTTGGAATTGGGAACAATAACTTTCTGGTTGTCCGGGGTTTTCAAGGTTGTATTAAACAGAGCTATGCTGGCGACGGTTCCAGACACACCGCCCGCGTTAACAAAGTCACCCGCCCTGAAGGGACGGAACAGGATCAGCATAACCCCTGATGCAAAATTAGACAAGGAATCTTTAAGAGCAAGACCGATGGCAAGACCGGCAGCGCCAACAATAGTAATGAAGGATGTGGTATTAATACCCAGTTGCCCTGCTGTAGCAATAATGACAACAATCAGAAAGGTATAATATGTGATGCTTTCAAGGAAGTGAACCAGGGTGATATCAACATTATTTTTTTCAAGAAGTTTTGTGATCAGCCTTGAAATTTTATGGGCCAGCCATTTTCCAATAATAAATATAAGAATGGCGGCAATTAATTTTACAGAATAAGTGGTTGCCCAATAGGTAAGCGTTTCAATAATTTTATCAATATTTATGTTGCTCATGTTTTCCCCTTTCACTTAAATGATGTTAAAAATATGTTTTTATAAGACATTGCTCGCTATTCTTTTCAAACGTATCTCTTTAATAATATATTCCTTCTAAAAAATTTACTGCCATTTGAAATCTGGTTCCAATTGGGTGGCAGCGCGATATTTAAGCTGCATACCCTTTAGAAAATTACGTAAAATCTGATCTTGACAATTCCGATAGTGTTTATGACCTGGCTTGCGGAAAAATGCACTTAATTCGTGTTTACTTATGTTAAAATTTGCCAGGGCAATAATCTCCAACACATCTTCTGCTTTCAGGTTTAAGGCGATTTTTAATTTTATAAAAATCATATTATTGGTTAAATGCTTTTCCGGCTCGGGTTGAGATCCTTCCTTTTTGCCTCGTTTATCATTAATCAAACCATTCAGGAAAATTGCAAGATCAGTGTCACTGCATTTTTGAAAAGCCGGGTCATCATCTTTTTTTAACCAGTCGCTGATTTGCCCCCGGGTTACCTTGTGATCAGCCAGACCAAATATGGCAATCATTTTTGAATCGTTAAGGTCAAAGATATAGCGGATGCGGCGTAAGATATCGTTATTTGTCATGAGTTATCCCTTATTAAAACTATAGTTGTGTCACAATGACTTGTTGTTAGGTCTCCTATTTTTACGGATAAAAACATCAAGGTAAAAAAGGCAGCCAAATATGCTTCCTGCACAATCTGCAAGGAAATCTCCGGCAGAGGCAGACCTTGATGGAACAAAGGCCTGGTGGATTTCATCTGATAATCCAAAAAGACAGGCAAAGACAATCGTGATAATTTTTATTTTTGTAAGAGGCCAGAATGGTTTTTCAGCGATCAGGTCTCTGGCAATAAGGAATGCCAGAAGAGCCCATACACCAAAATGTAGAACCTTGTCGTCATGGGAAAACAAGGATGTTGAAATGATACTGGGATTAGAAGACTGCCAGAAAATAAGCAGGCATAAGCCAATAACCGGCAGTCTGTATAAATAGATCAGGTTCAGCTTGCTAGAGGATTGTCTCATCCAGGATTCTTTCTTTAACATGATGTGATACAGACGTGACAAACTTATCCATGGAAAGGCCCATCCTGACCATGCCATCAAGGGTTCTGACAGAAAGGGTCCTGGTTTCTTTTTCCTTATCTCCAATGGTGATGATCAGAGGGACATAGGCAAGCTGGGCATCCCTGATTTTCTTTTTCAGGGTTTCGCTTCTCTTGTCAACTTCACATCTTATTTTATGGGAATCAAGCTCGGCTTTGATTGTTTCAGCATATTGCCCAAGGTCCTGGTTGATGGGAAGCAGGATGACCTGCACCGGTGCCAGCCACAAGGGGAACCTGCCTGCAAAATGTTCCACAAGTATGCCGAAAAATCTTTCCAGAGATCCATAAATAACGCGATGGATCATTATGGGCTGGTGCTTTTCATTGTCCTGGCCCTTGTAACTCAGGTCAAATCTTTCCGGCAGCGCCATGTCGAGCTGGACTGTTCCGCATTGCCAGGTTCTTCCCAAAGCATCTTTGATGTGGATATCAATTTTAGGGCCGTAAAATGCCCCATCACCTTCATTAACAAAGTATTGGCGGCCATATTTGTCCAATGCGGCTTTAAGGCCGTTTGTGGCTTCTTCCCATTGCTCATCCGTTCCAATGGATTTTTTTGGCCTGGTAGACAATTCCAGATGAAAATCAAGACCAAATCTGCTGTAGATTCTCTGGGACAATTCCAGTACGCCAAGGACTTCATCTTCGATTTGATCCGAAGTCATGAAAATATGGGCATCATCCTGGTGAAAGGCACGGACCCTGAAAAGACCTGATAAAGCGCCTGACAGCTCATGCCTGTGAACCAGGCCGACTTCGCCGGCTCTTACAGGCAGATCCTTGTAGGAGTATGCTTTTGTTTTGTAAAGCAGCATACCGCCGGGGCAGTTCATGGGTTTTATGGCATATTCTTCATCATCAATCACGGAGGTATACATGTTTTCCCGGTAATAGTCCCAGTGGCCGCTTTGTTCCCAGAGTTTTCGGTTAAGCATGACAGGGGTTTTGGTTTCCACATAGCCGGCTTTTTTGTGTTCATACCGCCAGTACTCTAAGAGAGCATTCCATATTTCCATTCCCTTGGCATGGAAAAAGGGCATGCCGGCAGCTTCATCATGAAAGGAGTAAAGATCCAGTTTGGTTCCAAGTTTCCTGTGATCCCTTTTTTTGGCTTCCTCAATCAGGTTGATGTACTGGTTGAGCTTTTTTTTGTCAAAAAAGGAGATGCCATAAAGCCGCTGGAGCTGTTCACGGGTCTGGTCCGCTCTCCAATAGGCACCGGATATTTTTAAAAGTTTGAATCCTTTAATCATTCCAGTATGGGGTATGTGTGGACCGCGGCACAGATCAATAAATTTGCCATTCTGGTAAAGGGATATCTCCTGGGTCTCGTCAAGTTCATTGATGAGCTCAAGTTTGAACGGGTTATCCTTGAATATTTCAAGGGCTTCTTTTTTTGAAACAACTTTTCTTTCAAAGGTGTTTTTGTCATTGATGATTTTTTTCATTTCAGCTTCAATGGCACCAAGATCATCTTTTGAAACCGGGTCCATATCTATATCATAGTAAAACCCGTCTTCAACCACGGGACCTATGGTCAGTTTTGCATCCGTGTAAATATTTAATACAGCTTCCGCCATGACATGGGCAGAAGAATGCCTTAAAATATCAAGGCCTTCGTCATCATTGGCTGTAATAAATCGGATAGCTGCGTCTTCCTTGATGGTAACGCCTAAATCCAGAAGCCGATCATCAATTTTCATTGCCACACAATTTCTGGCAAATCCTTCTGAAATGCTAATGGCCACATCCATTCCTGTCGGGATATTTTCAAAACTCTTTATACTATTGTCTGGAAGTGTTATGTTAATCATAATAATTTTCCATTGTGTTTTATTATTTGTTAGTTATAAAACATGAATTTTAGAAGAACTAGTGCAAACAATCAAGGGAAAAATTTTGAATTATAAGTTTATTGAGTCAGATGCAGAACTGATAGATGTGTGTGAAGGCCTTTTAAAGGAAAAGATTATCGCTGTGGACCTTGAAGCAGATTCAATGCATTGCTTTAAAGAGAAAATTTGTCTGATTCAGATTGCGTCTGCCAAAGAAGCTTTTTTAATTGATCCGTTTGAAATTAAAGAGGTACTCCCTTTTTTGAACGTGCTTGCAAACAATACTATTATTAAGGTATTTCATGGTGCTGATTTTGACATCAGAAGTCTTGACAGAGATTATAAGGCCCAGGTGAACAATCTTTTTGACACGGAAATTGCCTGCCGGTTTTTAGGCATCAAAGAGCGGGGACTTGCTGCCCTGTTAAAAAGAAATTTTAATGTGGATGTAGATAAAAAATTTCAGAAAGTAGACTGGTCAAGACGTCCGCTCAAGCAGACGATGATTGAATATTCAGTGGGGGATGTGGCATATCTTACAAAGCTGCATGATATAATCCATCAAAAGCTTGTGGCAAACGGGCGGCTTTCCTGGGCCGGAGAAGAGTTTGAAATACAAACCCGGGTCCGGTATGAAAACAATCATGTACTGCCATTGTTTAAAAAATTTAAAGGTGCAGGCAAAATGGACAATAGGAGCCTTGCTGTTCTTGAAAACTTATTGCAGGTAAGGCAGGAGATAGCACAAAAAAAAGATCAGCCTCTGTTTAAAATTTTCTCAAATCTTTCTTTAATGACCATGGCTTATGAGAAACCTGTGACAATTGATCATATGTTGAAGATAAGGGCAATAAGCCAAAAACAGGCAGACATGTATGGAAATCTGTGCGTGGAGGCAATTGTTAAAGCAATGGAACTTGCACATAGAGCGTTGCCCTCATATCCTAAAACCAGAAAGCCGAAAAAAGATGTTATAGTTCAGGAAAGAATTGAACGTCTGAAAAAGATGAGAGAAAAATTAAGCAGTTCAATAGGGATTGAACCAGGATTTTTATTGAATAATGCAATAATTGGTTGTATTGCTATTGAAAATCCTGCAACGGCCCAGGATCTTTTAAAAATAGAACATGTAAGGCATTGGCAGGTGGAAGCAATAGGTGAAAATATTATCTCAACCCTTGGATATTGTCAGTTTTAATGGAGAAAAACATGGAAATTGAATTTGTGAAAATGGAAGGACTTGGCAATGATTTTATTATTCTGGATGACAGAACCTGTGACATCCAACGTCATGAAGCTTATCCTGCATTGGCAAAAAATCTCTGCTCAAGACATTTTGGCATTGGGGCAGATGGCATTATTCTGATTCTTGAGTCCCATGACCATGATATTAAATACAGAATATACAATTCTGACGGCTCCCAGGCCCAGATGTGCGGTAATGGCATGCGCTGTTTTGCTAAATACCTGTATGAAAAAAAGATATTTACTCAAAAGAAGATAAGAGTGGATACCAAGGCTGGAACCGTAATCCCCGAGGTGATTGTTGATGATAATGATCAGGTTCAGTCAATAAGGGTGGATATGGGAGAACCTGTTCTTTCCTGCCTGGATATCCCTTTTGAAAGCCCAAATGAAAAAGCCATTGAAGAACGTTTGACCGTCGGGGACAAGGAATATCTTATTACGGCATTATTCATGGGTAACCCCCATGCTGTCCTTTTTGTAGATGATTTGCAAAAAGTGGACATTGAAAAGGTCGGCCGATTAATTGAAGCCCATAAACGATTTCCAGAAAAGACCAATGTTGAGTTTATTGAGGTTGTGAACAACAGAGAATTGAAAATGAAGGTCTGGGAAAGGGGAGCCGGGAGGACACTGGCCTGCGGTACAGGCGCCTGTGCTGCACTTGTTGCAGCCAACCTGACTGGCAGGGCACAGGACAGCGCTATTGTTCACCTGGATGGCGGAGATCTTGACATCCACTGGGATAAAGAGACAAATCATATTTTTAAGACAGGTCCTGCTACCCTGGTGTTTGAAGGGAGGATCAGGATTTAAAAACCGCTTCAAATTAAAAAATAATGAATCCATCAAACCCATCTGAATCAGCACCCATGAGAGCCTTTGCCCTTGTGACAGCCATGTGCACGGCACAGGTTCTGGGTATGCTCGGAGTGTTTGCTTTTCCAGCTCTGCTCCCATATTTTATCGATCTCTGGGATTTGTCAAACAGCCAGGCCGGATGGATAAGCGGCATTTACTTTGCCGGATATTCCATTGCAGTCCCTGTGTTGACCAGTCTCACTGACCATGTGGATGCCCGGAAAATCTATCTTATTTCCTGCCTCATCGGCATCATAGCCAATCTTGGGTTTGCAGTGTTCAGCCAGGGATTTTGGTCTGCCCTTATATTCCGCTCCCTGTGCGGCATTGGTCTTGCCGGCACCTTTATTCCAGGCCTGAAAGCGCTCCTAGACCGTCTTGAAATCCGGTTTCTGCCCAGGGCAGTATCTTTTTATACAGCCTGCTTTGGGCTTGGTATGAGCATTTCCTTTTATTACGCCGGTGTCATGTTCAACTGGTTTGGGTGGGAGATTGTATTTTTCGGTGCAGCAGCTGGCTGTGGACTTGTTTTGCTGCTGAGCATGATTGTTCTGGATCCCATGCCGATGGAAAAATCAGAAGGCTCTTCAACGGGCATTTTGGATGTCTTGGATTTCAGGCCGGTATGGCAGAATTACCCGGCACGGACCTATATCATTGCCTATATGTGTCACATGTGGGAAATGTTTGCGGCCCGTTCCTGGATGGTGGCATTTCTGACCTTTGCCATGACGCTTCAACCCGTTTCCACAACTTTCATGGTTCCCACAACTATAATGGCTGTAGCTGGAGTATTTGGTATGGCAGCCAGCATCCTGTTTGGTGAACTTGCCGTAAAATTTGGTCGTAGAAGGATTGTCTCCATGGTGATGGCAATTTCCTGCCTATTGGGTCTGAGCATTGGTTTTTTATCAGCGATCCCATACCCTGTTCTGGTGTGTCTGTGTATCAGTTACACCATTTTTTTTCAGGGTGATTCTGCGGCCATTCACGCCGGTGTAATCACTGCAGCTGCACCTGATCGAAGGGGAGCCACCATGGCTCTGCAATCCCTTGCAGGATTTGCAGCAGCTTCGTTAGCCCCTGTTGCAGCTGGTGTTGTTCTGGACATTACGGGGGGCGGTAGCAACGTCATTTCCTGGGGATTTACATTTGGGGTAATGGGCGCTGCAGCCCTGTTAGGTTTAGTCCTGCTTTTTAAAGCCCAAAAAACTCCATAAAAACTATGATGCTTATATTGATTGTGTTGAATCGAACACGGAGAAAGACAATAAATCCATGTCTTGGTCCTGGGAGAGCAAATTATCGATATTGCAAAAATTTGCATTTTCGATAATTTCTGATTTCCTGTAACAAGCCGGGTCAAAATGAGTTGACAGTTCAAAGAGTTTCATTAAGATCACTGGTGTTTTAAAAAAGTGTTGTTCCGGACTTCCATAAAGGCTGTTTCAAGTTCCTGGTCTGTATTCATGACAATGGGGCCCTGCCATGCAATGGGTTCGTTTATGGGACGGCCCGAAACCAGAAGAAATCTGACGTTTTCAGCGTTTGTGGAGATGTTAACTTTGTTTCCATCATCAAATATGACCAGGGATTCAAGGCCGATAGCCTGGTCCTCAGCCTGATCAAAAAAGGCCTGGCCGTCCAGGACATAGGCAAAGACTTTATGACCGGATAAAGTTTTATGATCAAAGACGGTATGTTTGGGGATCGTCACATCCAAAAATTGCGGATCAATAACAATATCTTTGACCGGGCCTTCAACATCATTAACCATGCCGCAGATTATTTTTATATTTACGCCCGTGTCCAGTTCAAGCTCGGGGATCTGGTCTTTTTTTATTTCCTGGTACCGGGGCGGCATCATTTTGTGGGAAGCCGGAAGATTGGCCCAGAGCTGGAATCCCCATAAAAGGTTGTCCTTATCACCTTTTGGCATTTCCTGGTGAATGATCCCGTTTCCGGCCGTCATCCACTGGACGTCGCCTGAAGAGATAATGCCTTTGTTTCCCATGCTGTCCCCATGTTCCACCTCGCCGTGAAGAATATAGGAAATGGTTTCGATCCCGCGGTGGGGATGCCAGGGAAAGCCTTTGATATATTTTTCAGGATTATTGGAATGGAAATCATCCAGGAGTAAAAATGGATCAAGTTGTGGAACCTGCTGGCTGCCAAAGGCCCGGTTCAGGTGAACACCGGCACCCTCCAGGATAGGTATGCTTTTAATAACTTTTTTTACCTTCCGCACTTTTTCCATTTTTACCCCCTCTGCATGATAGTCATGCTTTCTTGATTCATTGTGGAAGTTCCTGGCAGTTTAAGGCCTTATTCGATAAGGACTGCATTATTTCATAATGGAGTTTGCAACCACCTCAACAATGCTTTTGACCTTAAAATCCAGATCATAGTTTTCTGCGATGTCCCGGATCTGGTTTTTACAATTAAAACAACCTGTAATAACAGTTTTTGCACCGGTTTCCCGGATCTGATCAGCCTTTATTTTTCCCATCCTTTGACGGATATGCCCCAGATCACCCGTGGATGCGAGTCCTCCCCCGCCGCCGCAACAATAATTATGAACGCCCGTGGGGGTCATCTCCACAAAATTGCTGGTCAATGCCCGGATAACGCGTCTGGGTTCCTCAATTACCCCACCCCTGCGACCTATATTGCAGGGGTCATGATAGGTAACAGGGCCTTCAAACAAATCTTTTTCAAGTTTTAGAATCCCTTTTTGAATGTATAGGTCAATGAGTTCTACCAGAGTATAGATTTTAAAATTAAACCGCTCTCCTATGATTTTTTCCATTTCATGTTTTAATACACGATAGCCATGACCACAGGGTGCTAAGACAATGGATTTGGCATTAATTAGTTTTCTGGCCTCAAGGGGGTTGCTGGCAACCTGGAAGGCATTTTCCTTGCTGCCCTGGTAAAACGCATAGTTGGCTACATCAAAGCCTTTTGTGGAAAGGGTGAAATTTTCATTGGCAGCGGACAGGATTTTGAGTTCATCCATGAGAAGAAAAGGAAGATCCCTTAATGTCAATGGGTGTGGTACATAGAGAACTTCAGCATTCTCTTTGTCTATGGGCAGGGTAAACCCTTCTCCCATGTCGTCTTCCATTTCTTCGGCAATCCATTCAATGGTGTCGATGAAATCATCTTTGGAAAGTCCCAGATAGTTGCCCGTCTCAAGGGTGGTATTAACAGGGCCGACAAGCCCGGTAGGCAGACGTCCAAGTCCGAATAAAAGAGCTCTTGCCACATACATGATTTCACCGGTATTAATGCCCATGGGACAGGTGAGCGCACAATTGCCGCAAAGGGTGCAGTTTTCAAAGGCTGCCCTGTAGAGTTCGTCAAATTTCGGATTGGTCATGGGGTCCTGGGTACTTGAAAGCCCCAGTTTTAATTTGATCGGATGGAAATACTCTGAGATAATTTTGGATAATACCTTGATCCGGTTTGCCGGAATATGATCAGGGTCCTGTTCGGAACAATAGTAGTGACAGGCGTTAGCGCATGCTCCGCAGTTAATGCAGGCATTGATCATGGAAAAAAATTTGGTGCTGGTATATTTATCATAGATGCCCCTTAGTTTTTCAATATATTCCGAGGAGCTTAATTTGTTTCCGGCATCTGCTGAAGAGATTTTTGAATCGGGTTGGGCAATCATGTTTTGTTTCCTTAAAAAATTATTTCCTGTGACATTCACCACAGGTTGTAGGTCCGGCTGTCTTTTTTTCTTTTTTCATTTCACGGTGGCAGCCTGTACAGCTCGCATGACTGGCTTCTCTGATGGCCAGTATATTGTCAGATTGCTCAGAAGTGTGACATTCTGAGCAGGCAGCCTCTTCGCCTTCAGTGTATACCAGTTTGTTTTGCTCAATATCTAAAACATGATGGCACCTGGCACATCCCGTATCTCCAAGGCTGTCCTCGTGCACGGTATGGTCAAATGCAGGTTCAGGTCTTTTCTGGTTTGAAAAGAGTGTGAAATGATCAGCTTTCCGGGTTTCTTCCTGTGTCATGGCTTGCTGAAGAAAGATGGTAAAAAGGCATAAAATAATGATGCCCGGGATTAATATCTTGTATTTCATTATAAATTTCCTTTATTTCAATGGGGTTGAACCTTACCAGTCACGGGCCTTTAAAACATTTCCGAAATCAGCCCCCATATAATACCGTGAAAAGGGATAGGCAATCATGTGCCAGAGCCTTGTAAAAGGAATCATGACAATGAGAAGTTCACTGGATAGAATATGAACAATCAGCAGTGGCCGATAAGGACCAAACTGATGAAATGCCATAAAACCGGTTAGAAATGAAATAAAGATAAGAATCAGGAGCACAAAATCAGACGGCTGGGTTACCATTCTTATTTCAGGAATCACCAGTCTTCTGACAAAAAAGAAGATGCATGAAAAGAGAACAAAAAGGGTCATGATATCAGCAAGACCATTGGAAATATTTTTCCATAATACCCCGTATGATTCAAACCATAATACAATATGAGCCATGAAAAAAAGGGGGATTAAAACAACACACAAATGAAACAAAACCGTAATACTAGTAAATATGGGTCTTTTCCTCATAAATCGTGTGGCAAATGGGATAAGACCGAACAGAATGGATTTGAATCCATTGGTCAGGTTCTCTTTTGGATAGAGCATTTTCGGGTTGAAGCCCTTGAGATAAAAGCTGACCAGCCTGAAACAGCAACCTAAAATCAGCACTGCAAATGAGATCATTGCCAAAGGTCCGCGTACAAATTCATAAAAATCCAATTTTTCCATCCTTATCTGGTATTGAAAAATTAAGAAAGAACAAGTCTTCCCACGACATGCCTTCCCTTACTAACAAGAATATTTGTATGCAAACTTGAATTCCAAGTCAAGAAATAATATCAGCTTGTGGACAACAGAATGGATATTAATGATAAGGATGGCTATGAAAAGTGTGACTGGTTTTTTGGGGCACGCAATATGTATCAATCAATGCCAGAATAGTCATAAACCCCTTTTCCTGTTTTTTTACCAAATCGTCCGGCTCTGACTAGTTTTTTTAAATATGGGGCAGGTATATATTTATCACCCATCTCCCTGTGAAGGCCCTCAATCACACGAAGAATGGTGTCAAGGCCGACAAGATCGGCCAGGGCAAGGGGACCCATGGGGTGGTTGCATCCCAGTACCATTCCTTTATCAATATCCTCGGCACTGGCAATTCCTTCACCCAGAACAAAAAATGCCTCATTGATCATGGGACAAAGAACCCTGTTTACAGCAAAGGCTGGGGCTTCATCCACAACAATGGTTTCCTTGCCAAGGGTTTTTCCCCATTGTTGTGCAATAGCAAGGGTTTCATCAGAGGTTTCATGACCTTTGATGATTTCCAGCAATTTCATTATCGTGACCGGATAAAAAAAATGGGTGCCGATGAATTTATCCGGCCTGTCTGTAACAGCGGCCAGTTCAGTGATGCTCAGGCCGGATGTGTTGGTGAAAAAAAGACAGTGTGACGGCACAATGCTTCCCAGATCTCCATATATTTTCTTTTTAATATCCATGATCTCAATGATGACTTCCACTGCAATATCAGCGCCATCCCCAGCTTCATTGAGATCCAGGGTGGGTGTGATTCTTTTGAAAATATCATCCATTTCCATCTGGTCTATTTTTCCTTTTTTAACATTGCTTTCCAGGTTTTTTCGGATGGTTGCCATGCCCTTGTCAACAAAGCTTTGTTCTATATCCCTTAACATCACCTGATAACCTGCCTGGGCACAGGCCTGGGCAATCCCGCTGCCCATCAATCCCGCACCCAATACACATATTTTTTTGATATCCATCAATGGTCTCCTTTTTTATACCTTATTCAGGCATGGTTTTAAGTTTTAGGTTTTAAGTTTTAGCCTAAATCCTAAAACTTAAAACCTAAATCCTAAAACAATCTCGAATAGTTTCAAGTCTCTACCCAAAATTGAAAAACTATATTTCTGACTTTTCATCCAGGCACTATACATCATAAATCGTTTCAATTTCTTTGGCAAATTTTTTATAAATCGTGGCTCTTCTGACTTTCATGGTGGCAGTCATTTCATTATCGTCATGGTCCAGTTCTTTGGTCAGAAGCAGGAATTTCCGGATATTTTCCACCCGGCTGAACCTGGCATTGACTGTGTTTACAGCCTCCTGGATTAAAGTTTTAACCTCTGGCATCATGGATAGCGATTTAAAGGTGGTATAGGCTATCTGGCGGTTGCTGGCCCATTTGCCCACATTTTCAAAATCGATCTGGATCAGGGCGGATATGAATTTTTTCCCATCCCCCAGCACAATGGCTTCCTTGATATAGGGGCTGACCTTGAGTTCGTTTTCAATCTGGGAAGGGGCAATGTTTTTACCGCCTGATGTGATGAGGATGTCCTTTTTCCGGTCTACAATGGAAACATGCCCGTCCTTGTCCACAGTGGCAATATCTTCAGTCATAAGCCAGCCATTGACAATGGTTTTGGCTGTTGCTTCCGGATTTTTATAGTAGCCCATAAAGATGCTGTCTCCTTTTTTCATCAGCTCACCGTCCGGGGCCAGTTTATATTCAATACAGGAGATGGGTTTGCCCACAGTACCCAGCTTGATATCATTTCCCATGTGGATAAAGGAAAGCCCAGTGCACTCGGTCATGCCATAGCCTTCCTTGACGCAAATGCCCATGGCGTGGAAAAACAGCAGTTCCTCAGGGCTGACCTTGGCTGCGGCAGACAGGCATATCCTGACCTTTCTTAAGCCCACATAATTTTGCAGGGCTCTGAATATCAGCCAGTATCCTGCCCGCCAGGATAGTTTTAAGCCCAGATTAATTTTTTTTTTGTCAAGGCGCAGATTTGCCACCTTGTAGCCAATGGCCATGCACTGATCAAAGAAAAAGCGCTGAAACCGGCTGGAGTCCTGGATTTTTATGGTAATGGAACTGTGCAGTTTTTCCCAGATCCGGGGCACCCCAAGAAATACAGTTGGCGCAATTTCCCTTAAATCCTGCTGGATTGTGGAAATACTCTCGGCAAAATTGACAGTATTTCCAACAAACAAGGGCAGGTACAAACTGAAGATCTGTTCTGCCACATGGCAAAGGGGCAGATAGGAGACAACCGTGTCTTTTTGACTGACTTCCATGGCTTCGGCAGAAGCCATGGCCGTTGCCGCAACATTAAGATGGTTGACCATGGCACCCTTGGGCGGACCCGTAGTGCCCGAGGTATAGATCATGATACAGACATCCTCAACATTTCCTTTATTCACTTGTTCAAGAAAATGATTGGGGCTTTTTATTTCCATCTGTCTGCCAAGTTCTTCGACCTCTTTGAACGAGATAATGATGTCTTTGGGATATTTTCGCAACCCTTTCATATCCTTGACAATAATTTTTTTCAAACGGGGCAGGTCATCGATGACTTCAAGGATTTTGTCGGTCTGTTCCTGGTCCTCGGACAGGATAAAGACTGAATCGGAATGGTGAATCACGTATTTGACTTCAGCATAGGGACTTGTGGGGTACACGCCCAGGGTGACCCCCCCGAGACTGATACATGCAAGGTCAGCATAAAGCCATTCCTTGCAGTTCTCACTGATGATGGCCATATGATCCCCTCGTTTAAAACCAAGGGTCACAAGCCCAAGTGCGAAATGCTGAACATGGTCAAGATACTGGTTCCATGTGATGCGCTGCCAGATCCCGAAATCTTTTTCACGCAAAGCCACCTGGTCACCGCATTCTGCAACCCGGTCAAGAAAGACCCGGGGCAGGGTTCTGTTTGTCAGCTTAACCATCTTTTCCTCCGCTTGTAGTGTTTTACGTTGCGGTAGCTGGTATTATCGTTTCCATCCCCCATGCCAAGGTAAAATTCCTGGACATCCCTGTCCTTCAATAAAATATCCACAGGCCCGTCCAGCACAATCCTGCCCGTTTCCATTATATATCCATAATTGCTGATTTCCAGTGCCAGCTGGGCATTCTGCTCCACAAGCAGAATAGCGGTTCCCTCATTTTTATTTATCTTTTTAATGATCTCAAAAATTTCTTCCACAAGCATGGGTGCAAGCCCCATGGAAGGTTCATCCAGCATCATCAGGGTGGGTGTTGCAAGCAGGGCTCGGCTGATGACAAGCATCTGCTGTTCCCCGCCGCTCAGATATCCGGCCAGGCGTTTGTAACTTCGTTTTAATATGGGAAAATACTTAAAACACTTATCCAGATCAAGGGCAATTTGTGCGCGGCTTTTTTGGGTATAGGCCCCGCAGATCAGGTTTTCTTCAACGGTCAGGTCTTCAAAAACCCGCCGGCCCTCCATGACCTGAAAAATGCCCTTTTTTACAATTTTGTGGGGTGTCAGTCTGGTTATAGACTCTCCCTTGTAATAAATTGTTCCATCAGTGATAGCACCGTCCTCCAGGGGCAGAAATCCGCTGATGGCCTTCAATGTGGTGGACTTGCCTGCACCGTTGGACCCGAGCAAAGCCACAATAGAACCTTTTTCTACTTTAAGGGACAACCCTTTCAGTACCAGGATGATATTGTTGTAAAGCACTTCTAAATTATTAACTTCAAGAATAGATGACACCTAAGTCCTCCTGCTTGATTTTAACCCATTGATGCATCCTGGCGCCTGAATTACCAATTTCAAATTCGGTTTGACGAACAAAGATAACTGGCCCGGACAGAAAAAGGATATCAAGTCCGGGCCCTTGTTATTTATTTTTATTCATCCAGCTTGATCCAGTCGGAAACTGCTACAAATTTACCACCCTGGGCTTTATAAACTTTTCCCGAGGCAGTGGCGTTTGACTTGCTGAAGCTTACCACGCCGTTCAGGCCGCCCGTATCCCAGTTGTTTACCTTGGGGAGCATATCTTTAAGATTTTCGCCTGTTATGGGCAGCCCTGCTTCATGACACATCTGGGCCAGTTTCACATAGACCATGCCCGTGAACCATCCCTGCATATAGGAGTTGGGCTTATAGGTTTCATCGGGATAGTGTTTTTTATTATAGGCTTGAATGGTCTTTATCATGGGAACATCATCCATGTACCAATAGGCATAGGGACACACCCCCATATATCCTTCCGCATCCGGACCCAGCTTATCAAGCAGCATTTTGCTCATGGCCCAGAATGTTCCCATAAAGGTGATGTCAAGACCAAAATCCTTTGCCCCTCTTATGACTTCTGGTATGGGTGGAACCACATAACCCTGGAAAATACAATAATCAGGCTTATTGCGTTTCAGGTCCAGAAGCTGGCTGGTAATATCCACGGCCCCGACTTTTGTCACCTCTTCAGCCACAACTTCGATCCCCAGTTCACCGGCTAATTTCCTGGCAAAGGGAATAGGGTCCCGGCCAAATTCCGTGTCACTGTAAAAAAATGCCACCCTGTGGGGCTTGTTGTTTTTCTTTGGCTGGCCGGCAATATATTTTAACAGAACACCAAATTGCTGGGAATAGGTGGGGCCGCTTACAAAGGTATAGGGGTTTTTTTCTCTGTCAGCAAGTTCTTCAGAAAAACTGGTGGAACCATAGAGCACGTGATACCGGGAATTGATTTCCGGTGCCATGGCTTTTCCTACCCCTGTGGACTCGCCATACATCATGACGGGATTATCCTGTGCCATTATTTTTTTAAACGAAGCAATGGCACGCATAAGATCATATCCAGTATCTTCATAAATATATTTGAATTTTTTCCCTCCGACTCCGCCCTGTTCATTGGCATAGTCTAAAGAGTCCATCAGCCCCTGATGGATATGTTTGCCTGCAAAGGCAAACCTGCCTGTGATGGGCTGGCCTGCACCTACCTTGATTTCCTCATCGGCAAATGATACGCCCATGCATAATAATAATGATAAAACCAGAACCAGGGTTGAAACAATACGTTTTTTCATGATCACTCCTTTTTTAATGGTTTATGGGTTAAACGGTTTATGTTCAATTAGTGTTCAAAGGGCCACAGATGGAAATAGTTTTTGATACGTCTCCAGATTTCAGCCAGACCGTGGGGTTCAAATACCAGGAATATAACAATCAATAATCCAAAGATGACCTGTTGCAGCGGGAAAAGAAAACTCATGGCCGTTGGAAAGATATTGACCAGAAATCCAAGGATAGTGCTGATTACCTCAGGTACAATGGTCATGAAGATAGCGCCTAGTATGGAACCCAGGATACTTCCCATGCCGCCCACAATAATCATTGCCAGGTATCGAACACTTTCCAGTAAGGGGAAATGCTCTGGAGTTATAGTTTTTAAGAAATTTACCCAGAGGCATCCTGAAATTCCTGCCAAAAATGAGCTTAAGGCAAAAGCATAGGTTTTATAGCGCAAAAGGTTGATGCCCATTAGTTCGGCTGAAATGTCCCGGTCTCTTATAGCAATAAATGCCCGGCCCACCCTGGTTCGAAAAAGATTCCTGGCAAAGGTTACACACAAAATGACCATGATAAGGGTCACAAAATAAAATTTAAAATCATTGTCCAGAACATACCCGAAAATATCCGGCGGAGAAATGTTCATACCCCGGATTCCTCCGGTCATGGATTCCCAGTGGACAAAAATAAACTCAAGGATCAATTGGGCTGCCAGGGTAGCAATGCAAAGATACAATCCTTTCAGGCGCAAGGAGGGCCCACCGACTATTATGCCGAAAAAAGCTGCCATGAGACCGGATAAAGGAAGGCATAAAAGAAAGGGCAGATCAAAACGGGTGGATAAAATTGCAGCAGTATATCCGCCAACTCCAATGAAAGCCGCATGACCAAGAGATATCAGACCGGCAAAACCTGTGAGAATATTCAAACCCACTGCCCCGATGATAGTGATGCCGGCAAGATTGGCCATGAACAGAAGATAATCCCCGGCCACAAAGGGAAATAGTATCAACAGAGCAAACAGAATGCCCAGCCAGAAACGGGAGGTGGCATTTATAAAAACAGCCTGGTCTGATGCGTATGTTTCCTTAAAGTCTCCAATGTGCATAAATACTTTACCTCTTTGTTAAAGCCGCTCGATTTCTTTTGTGCCGAACAGGCCATGGGGTTTTATCAAGAGGATGAAAATCAGGACAACAAAGGGGGCAAGGTCCTTGACACCACCATGAAAATAGGGGTCCAGATAGCCCCCGGCCAGGTTTTCCACAATACCCACGATAAATCCGCCAATGACAGCCCCGATAATGGAATCAAGACCTCCCAGGATCACTATGGGAAATATTTTTAGTCCGATATGCCCCAGGGTAGGCTGAACTCCACCGATGTTGCCGATGATGATTCCGCCCAGAGATGCAGCGATGGCACCAAATGCCCAGGAAATAGTAAACATGGTTTTGACGTTGATCCCCATGGAAAAAGCAGCCATTTGATCATTGGCTGTGGCCCGCATGGCCACACCGACTTTGGCGTACTTGAAAAGGAGTAGAAAGACCGCCACCACGACCATGGCCATTAAAAATCCGTAAAAAAGATTGGACCGCAGCACTATCTCTCCTAAAATAATGGGCTTTCTGGGGAAAAGAGGAGGGAAGCTCCTAAAGCTGGAGCCCCATATGATTTCTGCCAGCCCCAGCAATATGGAACTTAAGCCAATGGTCACCATTATGATACTGATATTGGGCTGTCCGAGCATATGTCTTAAAATCAGGCGCTCAACCAGAAAGCCGAGGATTGCGGCAAAGATAATGACAAGGGGGAATCCGATAAAGGGCGATAATTTTAAATATACCACCAGAGAATAAAAAATATACGCTCCGATCATCATGAATTCACCTGTGGCAAAATTGATGATATTGGTGGCCTTATAGATGAGTACAAAACCAAGGGCAATGAGCGCATAGATTCCCCCGACCAGAAAACCGCTGGCAACCAGCTGCAGGAAGATGTCCATTTTTATCCTTTTCTCATATAATGGCAGTTCTGTTGGTTTTAGCTTTTTTTTTGCCCAGGTATGCCTCAATGACATCCGGATGTTTTTGTACTTCTTTTGGGGTTCCATGGGTCAGCGCCTGGCCGAAATTTAAAACCAGAACCCTGTCTGAAATATCCATAATCATTTTCATGTCATGCTCAATGAGGACTATGGTGGTATCGTACTCTTCTTTAATATCAAGAATAAACCGGGCCATGTCCTCGGTCTCCTCGGCATTCATGCCGGCAACGGGTTCATCCATCAAAAGAACCTTGGGACGCATGGCAAGAGCCCGGGCCAGTTCAACTCTTTTTTGCAGGCCATAGGCAAGGGCGCTGACCGGGTGGTTTCGAATGGATTCAATCTCCAGAAAATCAATGATATCTTCTTCAATTTTCTTTCTCAGCTCCATCTCTTCCCTGTGAGCGGCCCCCCAATACCACAGTGCTGACATTAAACCTGTTTTTAAATGGTAATGGGCCCCCAGTTTGATATTATCCAACACAGACATGCCATGGTAGAGGGCAATATTCTGGAATGTTCTGCCCATGCCCAGTGCTGCTCTCTTGTCTGCCGGCATGTGGGTGAGATCATTGCCATTGAAAAAAACTTTCCCTTTTTCAGGACGGTAGAAACCGCTGATAATATTCAGTATAGAGGTCTTGCCGGCACCATTGGGTCCGATAATGGCAAATATTTCGCCCTGGTTTACATCAAAGGATACATCTGACAAAACATTTAAACCGCCAAAGGATAGAGATATATGATCTATGGAAAGAATTTTCATGCTATTTCCTTACCTCATTTTTTATCTACCTGAGAATTATGTTTCACTGATAGATTCCAATTTGCTTTGATGAGTAAAACAGTTTTGCAAAGTATTTTAATGATTATATTTCTCTAACACCATTTGATGGAAAAAAGAAACTAAAAAATTTATAAATTATATAAAATATGCCCAGGAGGAGATCTGTGACTATTTGGCGGAAATGGCAGTACTGCCATTTCCGCCAAATGCCGGGTTATTTATAATAGTAAAGAAAGAATCCGGTTCAAGTTGCAGCAAGGAAGGATGAGGCAATGATAAGGATGGTTATAAAAAAGGCGATGAAATCCTTTTGAGGAAAGGCAAGTGTTCTGTTCAAGGGAAAGAAAATAATGCCCGTTCCAAGCCCGCTTAAAAATCCAAATACATGAGCCATAACATCTGTACGCTCGCCCTGGCTGAACATGCCGACCATCAGGGCACCGGCAAAGACAGGCATCAGGTTGTTCAATCTAAGCGGTTTTCCTTTTTGGGTTACCTGGAAGGCCACAAGAAGGCCTGCTGCTGCCATGACAGCTGTTGAGGCCCCAATGGAAAGATGTGCCGTCTGGTAAAGGTGAGCATTGAAAAGATTGCCAAGGGTCCCGGCAAACAGCAGCATAAAAGGCCCCACACCAAACCCGGAAAGGCTTATAAAGGGTGCCCCGAAAATGAGCATGCCGGCTATATTTCCTGCAAGGTGCCGGGCATCTGCATGCAGGAACAGTGCGGTAATAGCCCTGTAGGTCTCTCCCTGGAGGATAAAAAGGGCAGAGGCTCCATATTTTAATATCATGGCTTCGTGGATATGGTAATGAATACAGGCTGCATGAATAAGCCAGAGCAGTCCCATGATACAGAAGGCTGGATATGATTTAAATGAGGATATGGGAATTTGGTGTAGCTGCTGTTTTAGCCTGAAAAATTTATTTTCTTTATAATAGGTCTCAACCATGATGCGGGCTTTTTCCATATCTGCTTTATTTACAAGGATATTAAATAAATTATTTTCCTGTTCAGCATGATTTTCAATATTTTGAGAGGTTAAAATTAGGATGATTAAATCTGCTTTTTTGTCAGGAAGACCAATGAATAGTTTTTCCATATTCCGGCTCATGGGTTAAAGGGTCTTGACCTTTTATGATAATGATTTTAATACAATCAAAAAATAAGAGACTTTTTTAATTGTATATATGAATAACTGGAGAAAATAAACATGCAAATACTAAGGTTTGAAAGTGATGACAATAAAATTTATACTGGTTGTGATTTTGCTAATGAAAGTGCTTCCGTGATCAAGGGAGATATTTATACTGATTTTTCCAATACCGGGAAAAGAAAAAAGGTTAAAAAAATTTTAACCCCGATTTCACCCAAAGTCATCTTTTGCATCGGGTTAAATTACAAACTCCATGCCAAAGAGGCTGGGTTTGAATTACCAAAATATCCCGTTGTGTTCATGAAGAATCTGGGTGCGGCAGCAGGTCACCTGGATGATATCAGAATCCCTGTCTCCTGTGCAAAGATCCCTGAAGTTGATTATGAGGTTGAACTTGCTGTGATCATAAAAAAGAATGCCAAAAATGTCCTGCCGGAAAATGCCCTTGATTATGTTCTGGGGTATACCTGTGCCAATGATATTTCTGCCAGAAGATGGCAGATGCATGCAGGCGGAAAGCAATGGATAAAAGGGAAAAGTTTTGACACATTTTGCCCTTTTGGCCCATGGATTGTGACACGGGATGAGCTTCCCGACCCTGGTAATCTTGATATTGAATGTGTGTTAAACGGGAAAACCATGCAGAAAAGCAATACAAGTGATATGATTTTTTCTGTGGCCCAGATCATTTCATATCTATCCGAGTCTGCCACCCTTTTGCCTGGAACGATCATATTAACTGGAACACCAAGCGGGGTTGGGTATACCAGACAACCACCTGTGTATCTTACTTCCGGGGATGTGATGGAATCAAAAATTGAGAAAATCGGTGTGCTGAAAAATCATGTAAGGCTTGAACAAGAATAAAAAAAGCCCGGAAGATGGTGTTATCCTTCCGGGCTTTTTTATGGTGAATCTAATCAGGTGCTTATCATTGCCTGATTAGATTTTAAGCGTTAATTATTCCAACAATTTCCCTGTCTCTGGAAACCTCTTTGGCCGCCTCTTCCTGACCATTCGCCGTAACCCTGGCCAAATCCTCTGCCACGACCAAGTTCAGGTGCTATCTTTTTTGCAGCCAAAATAAAGTCAATGCGTTTGCTCATTACCTGTTTTTGCAGGTCCATGATTTCCTGGGATAATTTATCAAGCTTTGCCCTGTCAGGTTCAGATGTTTCCATGAGCATTTTCATTTCCTGTCGTTTTGCGAATTTTGCAGATCTCAGTTCATAAGTTTCATCAATGAATTCCTGGCGAAGTACACCCAGAGCATCTCTCAGATCCTTGGACAAGTCATTGAAGGCACCTTGCTCCCCGTATCTTGGACAGTCCTGATTGTCGCCATAACCCATTCTCTGTCCTCTGCCCTGGCATTTGCCCTGGCCCCATGCAAATGCGCTTCCTGAAACAAGAACAACCATAAGCAGTGAACTGATGATAATAATTGATTTTTTCATAATAACCTCCAATTTAAAATTGTTTTGTTAATTGACCTTTGTATCACTTGTTGAAACTGGATATAGCAAAGGGTGTGCCAAGAAGAAAAATATATTTTAACTTATTGAATTTAAAATATATATTTAAAACTATGCAGATTCAAACATTGCTATTGAATCTGCGGTAGTGTATACTTTTTACCCGGTACAATGTATCCAGATGTATAGAAAGTACCCACAATTATGATATTTGGAAATCAAATAGCATGTAAACAAAGGCGTTTGTCCCATGGTATTGTTTTTGCTTATAATTAAGTAAATGGTAAATGGTAAGGGAAGCTAAGCTGCTGGTTTTTCTCACTACTTAAAACTCATAGCCCAGTGCTTTCATATAAAAGTATAATGTGTAAAAAAGAGAAAAAAATGAAAAAATATAAGTTTCCATGGATATCTCCTTTATTCCTTATAGGTGTTTTATTGATCATGTTACCGATTTTTACATTCATGACCCTTGACAGGCTTGAAAAACAAAATGAATTTTTTACCCAGAGATTATTGGAAAAGGGTGCTTCATTGATAAGAACATTTGAGGCGGGAACCCGGACCGGAATGTTCACCATGAGATGGGGCGCAAATAGAATACAGGCCATGCTTTTGGAAACCGCGTTGCAGCCTGAAGTTATCTATATGATGATTACATCAAAGGATGGCCTGATACTGGCACACTCGGATGCATCCTTGGTGGGACAGATTTTTGATGCCATGCCCGGGACGGTAAAGATAAATGAAGATACGGCCATGGTCTATCACAGGGTAAAACTGCAAAAAGATCAGAGCCAGGTTTTAGATCAGAGCCAGGTTTTTGAAGTGTTCAAGCGGTTTGTACCGATCAAGTCCGGTGCAAGGCGGCGGCATATGCGGATTGATGGAATGCCAATGCACAGGTATCAGAATTCGCCTGATATGTCGAAGTTTGAAAAAGAGAACAAGGACTGGAGTCAACCCTATCTTAAACACCAGGGGGATATGCTGTCTGAAATGGCGGAACATTATATTTTTGCCGGCCTTTCCATGGAAAGGGCAAGGATCGCCCGGGACAGATTGGTAAAAGAGACTGTCTGGCGGGGCATTCTGTTTTTTATTTTAGGATGCGTCGGTATGGCAGCTTTGTTTGTTTTCCAGGCGTACAGATCTGCAAAAGCCTCACTGACAAGTGTTAAGGCCTTTTCCGATAATGTGATCCAGAACATGCCGGCAGGACTGATTACGATTAATCAGGACCATGAAATCACATCTGTGAATAATGCTGCAAAAAATATTTTAGGAGGGGATTTGACTCAACCCTACCCGCAAATGATTGAATTGATAAAGGAAATGGAAATATCACAAGAGGTTCTCAACCGGGAGATCAATTTTATTATTGCCCAAGACCGAAAGCTTGATCTTGATATAACTGCATCCCCTATTAAGGGTTATGAAAATCAAATCATGGGATTTTTATTTCTTTTCAGAGATCTCACCCAGATAAGGGAGCTAAAAAAACAGGTGGAAACAAACAAACGCCTTGCAGCCATTGGAAAGCTTGCAGCAGGTGTTGCCCATGAAATCAGAAATCCTTTGAGTTCCATCAAAGGGTTTGCAACCTATTTTGGTAAACGATATGCGGACAAAGACTCAGACAAGGAGATTGCACAGATTATGGTCAAGGAAGTGGAACGTATCAATCGATCAGTTACCCAGTTGCTTGAGTTTGCAAAACCCATGATCGTTGAAAAAAAACAGGTGGATATCAAAGAGATGATCACCCATTCTTTAAAACTTGTTCACCATGATCTGGGGAAAAAAAATATTGAAACAAGGGTCAATATTGATACAAAAAAAATAGTAATTCACACAGACGGCGACCGGATGAACCAGGTCCTTTTAAACCTGTATATCAATGCCATAGAGGCATTGGATGACAAAGGGATACTGGAGATACAGGTACAGGATGCTCCAAAAGATGAGCAGATAGAAATAAGGGTTAAGGATAACGGCCAGGGTATAGATGAGGCATCCCTTGATCTGATTTTTGATCCCTATTTTACCACCCGGCCCACGGGCACAGGGCTTGGCCTTTCAATCGTTCACAGGATAATTGAAAATCTTGATGCAAGCATTCGTGTGGAGAGCATAAAAGGTAAGGGTACGTGTTTTATTATCAATCTGCCTGTTTCATAAAAGGATAAAAATGAAAAAAATACTTGTTGTTGACGATGATGCAGCCCATGCCAGAATGCTTGAGGCAGTGATGGCAGACTGGGGGCTTGTGATTCATCTGGCAGATGATGGGGCAGTCGCCGTTGATATGGTAAAAAACCAGCCCTTTGATATAGTTCTCATGGATATGAAAATGGTGAAAATGTCCGGGATGGAAGCTTTGCAGTTGATTAAAGCCTATAATCCTTCTTTGCCCGTGATCATCATGACGGCCTATTCATCCGTACAGACTGCTGTGGAAGCCCTGCAAATCGGGGCCTATGATTACCTGACCAAACCCCTGGATTTTGATAAACTGAAATTAACCATTGAACATATATTTGAAAGTATTTCTTTAAAAACGGAAAACAGGCATTTGAAGATTCGGTTAAAGGAGAAAGATTTTTCCCATGACATTCTTGGAAAAAGTCCTGCCATTCTTTCCCTGCTTGATACCATTCACATGGTGGCACCCACTGATGCCAATGTTCTGGTCATGGGCGAATCAGGAACTGGCAAGGAACTGGTGGCATCTGCCATCCATTTTAATTCTTCACGAAAAGATCATCCCTATGTAAGGATTAATTGTGCCGCTATTACTGAGACCCTGCTTGAGTCCGAACTTTTTGGCCATGAAAAAGGTTCCTTCACGGGTGCAGACAAAAAAAGAAAAGGAAGGTTTTTACTGGCAGACAAGGGTAGTATTCTTTTGGATGAAATCGGTGAAATGAGCCTTGCCATGCAGGTAAAGCTGTTAAGGGTAATTCAGGAAAAAGAAATCACACCAGTGGGAAGTGATGAAAATATTAAAACAGATGTGAGGATTATTGCCGCAACCAATAAGAATTTAAAGCAAATGTCAGAGCAGGGAGGCTTTCGCCAGGATTTATATTATCGGCTTAACGTTGTGAGTGTCGAGATCCCTCCCTTAAGGGAAAGAAAAGAAGATATCCCAACCCTGGCAAATCATTTTTTAGAAATTTTTTCAAAGAAAAACAAAAGAGATATAAAAGGTTTTTCTCCAGATGCCATGGATGCCATGATCCGGTATGAATGGGAAGGCAATGTCAGGGAATTGATGAACAGCGTGGAAAGGGGCGTGGTCCTTGCCAGGTCTGACTATATCTGCAAACAAGACCTTTCTTTTATAAAGGTAACGGCTGCTGAAGGAATTGAAGGGGAAATGGATTTTGGAAATATCAGGCTTTCGGATATAGAAGAAAAAGCTATTCTTTCAACTCTTGAATCAGCCGAAGGCAACAAGAGTGAAGCTGCCAGAAGACTTGGTATTACAAGAAAAACCCTGTTAAAGAAATTAAAACAATATGAAAAATGAATTTAAAACCTTTCAATCAATTTGTTGATCAGAAACGTGCTTTCACGCATGGCCTGCTCGCTAAAGGGACCAAACCATTGGGCAATATGGTCGAATTTTTCAATAAAAAGATTTTTGTCATTGGCTTCCAGCATTTCAAGATGATTATTTAAAGATGCAATATAGTCTTTTAAAAGTTGCCGCCGTTGTTTTGTCGCAAAAATAATTTCAGAGTAAAGAGAAGCGTCCTGGGCAAACAACCTGCCCACCATTCCCAGCTCAAGGCGGTAAATCGGGCTTGAAAATTCAAGGGTCCTTTCAATGCGGGCATTTTTTTCATATAAAAACTGTCCAAAACTAAAGGTGGCAAAATGGCGCAAAGCCTGGACAATTTCCATTATTTCATCATGCTCTTTTGCACTGCACGGAACAATAACAGCACCCCAGAGAGTCATCTGGTCCACCAGCCACTGGCAGCGATCTGAGTCTCTTCCCGGGGTAACAATAACGATCTGTTTGTCAAGAGAGCCTGAATCAGGACCAAATAAAGGGTGAAGCCCTGTCACAGGCCCTGGATGGGCATCCAGCATTTTTTCCAATGGCCTGGCTTTTATGCTGGTCAGGTCGGCAAGAATGGTATTAGGTCCAAGAAATGGTGCAATCTCTTCAATAATATCGCAGGTTTTCTCAATGGGAACGCAGATAAGGGCAAGATCAATATTTTCGCAAAGCTGTTTTGCTTTGTTCCAATCCTTTTTTTCAAGGATCCTGACCTCATAACCGGATTTGTGAAAGAGTGAAGCAAAAAATTGCCCCATCTGGCCGTCACCCCCGATGATTAAAATCCTGGTGTCCGGCCTGACACCTTTACCTTGCATTTGGTCTATCTGCTTTACACGGGACTGTTTTAAAATTACCCGATAAAGGTCTTCCATGAAATCCGGGTCAAGATTTGCTTTGCCAGCCTGTACCCGAAGTTTTGAAATCAGATCTTCTTCCCTGGCAGGATGGTACACGGGGATATTGTGCTTTTTTTTTAATTTGACCACCTTTTCAACCTGGTCCTGTCGTTGGGCAAGAAGGGAAAGTATCTGCCAATCAATTTCATCAATTTGTGCCCGTAAGGCAAGGATCTTTTTGTCAAATTTTAGCTTGTCTTTTTCCATGTTTTGTCTTTTTTTTAATTGTTAAGGGTTTTGGCGACCGGGTTGGCTATCCCTTAGTGAATGGGATTGTTATCTCTCCTCTGTCTTTGTTCCAAATTTATAAACCTAATGCAAATAAAACTGCTTGGCGCACTTGTTCTTTTTTTTGCGGGGAAAGAGTCGTAATGAGTGAACCCAGTTTCCCTTTTGAGACTGTCTGGATATGATCAAAATTGATGGTGCAATCTCTTGGCATACCATCAATTTTCGACAAAAAGACTTCACTTGCTATATCTCTGATTGTTGATGTGATCGGTGCAATAGTAACTTCTCCAAGGTATTCCAAAATGGAGTTGCGGGTCAAAATCAACACGGGACGTTTCTTGTTGGGTGCTTTAAATGTATACCATCTAATCTCTCCTTTCTTCATTCATCCCCCCAATTCTGTTCCTCTTCCCACACGCTGAACTCTTCCTTATTCACAGGATACAACTCATATCCCCTCCTGTGTTTCTCTTCTAGACGGCTAATGCTAAAATGATTAATTGCATTTCGTAAAGCATTACGTGTGAAAGCAGATCGTGTCGTTTTGAGTTCTTTGACCACCTTGTCGACAGACTGAACCAAGTTGTCATCCAGGGTCATTTGTATAGTTCGCATATGCACACCTCTATTTAATGTGGACAGATATAGCTATATATACCCCAGGTAAAACATTAGATCAAATGATATTTAATATTTTAAAAGATCTGGAAGAGCAATGACTAAATATTGTGGGGCAAAGGAAATAAAAAATAATCTGGGGGATTTGTGTTGTTAAACATCTTGAAATGGTTTATAGAAAACAGGTGTTTTAATATAGAATAGCGGCTATAAACCAAGAACGGGAATCATAGTAAAATGCTGGATGAAATTATAAAAAGAGTTCGTAATCTTACCCAGGATCAGCAAAAAGAGATTCTTGAAATCCTTAATACCTGGCAAGTCGGTAAACAAAGGGAATATCAACGGCTAAAAGCCAAATCAGATGTTGATGTGGGGCTTGGCAACAAGGTTATTCAGACCGATACCATTGATATCAGTGCCAGTGGTCTTTACATCAACACCACTGGGAAATTCGAACCTGAGAAAATGGTGAAGGTTGTTTTTTCCGTTCCAGGTGCTGATAAATCCTTTAAGCTTCAAGGAATGATAGTCAGGGTGGACGAAAACGGAATTGCCATACAATTTGAGAATATCACCCCCTATTTTAAGAAAATCCTTGATAATATTATCTGGGAAAACAAGAACCCTGGTGATGATTTTTCCTAGGAAAATATTTTATCCCATCCTTATCAAAAAATCCTCTTTTCCTGTTTGATCACAATAGGGAAAGTTAATTTTGAAAACTCAGTTTAACCTAAAGGTATTGCTGGGATGCATCTGTATTTTCGGCTCGGCTTTCTTTTTTTATCTGGCCACTATTATTATCAAGTGGGCCAAGATCAAAGGGTTACATATTGATCCGGCACTTTTCGTGTTTGCAAGATTTTTATTGGGATTTATCAGTGTCTTGATCCTGATGGCCCTTAAAAAGAAAAAAATTAAAGCAGAAAAGAAAGGATATCTCATTGGCAGGACTATTGCCAATTGTGTTGCAGTATATTGTTTTTTTAAAGGTGTGGATTTAACATCTGTGGTCCAGGCCAATATTTTAAATATGACCTATCCTTTGTTTATCGCAATTTTTTCATGGATGTTTTTAAAGGAACAGCGGGATGCGATTGCAATTATTGTTGTTATAATCGCATTTGCTGGGGTCTGGCTGATTCTTGCACCGGGAAAAATGAATTTTCATCTTAATTCTTTATGGGCGCTGGCATCAGGGATCAGTGCAGCGATTTCCATGATGTATCTTAACCTTTCAAGGCGGGTGAATGATACTGAGACAACCCTGTTTTTTTTGTTTGGTCTTGGTTCTGCACTGATATATATTGCATTTTTTGATAAGATCAATATGCCTCAATTATTAGACTTGAAATATCTTTTTTTGTGTTCCATATCAGGTATTGTCGGCCAATATCTGATTACCATCGGGTTTAAATATGTGACGGCCATTGAAGGGGGGATTATCTCTTCAACACGGATTTTGCTGGCCGCTGTATTAGGCCCATTCATTGCAATGGACCCTGCCCTTTCTGTTTTCGGATGGGTAGGGGCATTTCTGATTTTTAGCGGCAATATATTTTTAACTTTAAGAAAGGCAAAAAGGTAAAATGGAAAAGAGTTAAAGTCTGGACTATATTAAGAGGAAATGCCGGGTTTAATCCGGGAAAGACAAAGGCTTAACACAAGGCCCAAAAGTGCAACGCTTCCCAGAAACCATGACCCGCATGACCAGGACCCTGTCTGGGAAACAAGATAGGCCAGTATTGGCGGACCCATTACCTGGCCTGCCTGTCCGCCCTGAATCACAAGCCCATTAGTGGTTGCAATCAGGTTTTTTGAGGGTGCATAATCAGGGACTGCCCCAAGGATAGAGGCAGGGATTAAACCGCCAAAAATAGAAAAAATAAGACAACCTGTATAGTTTAATATAAAAATAGCATCGGCAGAATATATGGCAATGGAACTCAATCCCATTACCGTGCAGGCAAATGCGATTAATTTCCATCGTGTGATGCCTCTCTTCAACAGCCTGCCACCTGCAAGGTTTCCAAAAATATTAACAAAGACCATGGCAGCCGTCAAAATTGAGGCCATGGATTTGGAAAATCCATATTTCTCAAGGATCAGTGTCGGTAAAAACCCCATGACTGTAATCCATTGCAGGGCATAGGCGACAAAAATCAATGCAAGAATCAATGGCCCGGCACTGGTGGATGTCCTTATAACATCCTGTATCAGTTTTTTAAAGGTCACCAAAGTTGACGGGTTCATGAATTTGATATGGGACGTCTTTTTTGAAAGTAACAGGGTATAGGCCATCAATATGACTGCATTAATTTGCCAAAGGCCTTTCCAGTCCGTGCCCGTTAAAATAAATGGCACCAGGATCATCATCAATGAGGCCCCGGCCGGAAGATAACATGTCCAGATGGCAAGGGCTATAGTCATATCTTTAGGCTTTACCACCTGGAAAATCAGTGTCGGGGCGCTGACAATAACCGCCAGAAAGCCAGCCCCTTCAAGAAACCTGGTTGCAAGCAATCCATAAAAGGAATCGGTAAATGATCCTAGTAAACAACCTATAATTTGAAAAACAAGGCCGGTAAGCATCAGGCGGCGGTGGCCAATGGCATCGGCAATGGCCCCTGTGAAGGTCCCAAGCAAAAGGCCGGTAAAATTGAAAACAGATAAAATCCATCCTGCATAAAACAGGCTGATCACAAGATCGGACCTGATATCTGACAACACAGGAGGCACCTTACCAACCTGAAAGGCAGACAGAATCCCCGCTCCGAACAGGATTAAAATAAGCCCCCATGGGCTTTTATTTTCATTGGTTTTCACACAATTCCTCCATTAATACCAATGACCTGCCCGGTAATATATCCTGCGTCTTTTGAACATAAAAAAAGAACGGTTGCTGCAACTTCGCAAGGTTTGCCAAGTCTGCCTGCCGGTATTGTTTTTGTTATTTCCTTTAACGGCAGACCATCAATCATTTCGGTTTCTATAAATCCGGGTGCCACTGCATTTACAGTAATATTCCTTTTTGCAATCTCCCGGGCAAGTGCTTTGGTGGCTCCGATAAGACCGGCCTTTGAAGCAGAATAATTCACTTGCCCTGCCTGTCCTGTCTGCCCTGATGTTGAAGATATGTTGATAATCCTTCCAAACCGCTTTGACAGCATGTTTTTAACAACAAGGCGCGTTACATTAAAAAAACCTGTCAGATTAGTATCCAGAACTGTTTGCCAATTCTCTTTTTTCATCCAGACCATGAGCATGTCATCTCTGATACCGGCATTGTTCACCAGGATATCTATTTTACCCTTTTCCATAATAATTTTTTTAATGGCTTTTTCTGATGCTTCCTTGCTTTTTACGTCAAACTGAAGGAGAGCCCCATTCCCACCGTTTCTGATAATATTTTCAAGAACGGCTTCGGCTTTTTCCCTGTTTGAATTAAAGTTAAGATATACAAACCGCCCTGTTTGGGCAAGCGCTATAGAGATAGCTTTCCCAATCCTTCCACTGGCCCCTGTTACAAGAGCTACTTGGATATTATCAGTTTTTGTTTCAGGCATATTTTCTCCTTTATATTGGCTTACAATTGAAACTATATTTAAAAGCCTCCTGCTGAAATTTAAAAATCACAAAGGACTTATAATTGTTGAAAAGTAGCTGTTCCGGTTATTTCAGAAGTTTAATCACCTTGATCAATTGCCATTGGGTTTAATCTCAAAGTTGCAGATAGCGAGTCGGGAAGTAGTCGTTTTATTACTTTTCCAGATCAATTAAGTCCTCATAGGTCTGCCGTTTGCGGATGATCCTGAACTGATCGCCGTCTACCAGCACTTCAGCGCACAAGGGCCTGGCATTGTAGTTGCTGGCCATGGTAAAGCCATAGGCACCAACACTAAATACGGCTAATAGGTCGCCCTTCTCAACGGGCGGTATAGCCCTGTTTTTTGCAAAGTAGTCTGTACCCTCGCAGATCGGACCCACTACATCGACCTTTTCAGTATTGTCCATTTCCAAACCGTTTACACGTTTTTCAGGAA